>DASQVB010000439.1:0-3876 GCA_035640975.1 Pseudonocardiaceae bacterium | reverse complement strand
GATGGCGGTGGCGGTCCGCGGCGGATCGGTACCCGGTGTGATCATGCACACCGACTGCGGCAGCGAATACACCGCAGGCCTGTTCCGTGCCGCCTGTGGGCGCCTGGCGATCCGCCAATCGATGGGCCGGCCCGGGTCAGCCCTGGACAACGCGGTGATCGAGGCATGGCACTCCACGCTGACTGTCGAGCTGCGCTCGCGGGAAACCTTCACCACCAAGGCGGCCGCCCGGGCCCGGGTACCCGCCTGGATCGACGAGTACAACCGGCAACCCAGGCACTCCGCGTGCGGCATGCTCAGCCCGGTGGACTACGAACTCGCCCACGCCCGCCGCCAAGCCGCGTGACCCAACCGCCCGACCCGCTGTATGAGGCCAAAGAACAATGGAGGCGGCTGCGCCGCCGCTGGTCTTGTGGAGCCCGCGAAGGATACGGGGCCGCCCCTCCGGCCTCCAGGGTGCTTCGCATCGCGCTGCGCGCGACGCACCTTCGGCGCGCCCTGGACCCCCGAGCCTCTGCGACCCCTCAGGCAAGCAAACGCGGGCAGGCCCAGCCTGCCCCACCCCAGCACGCGGGCACCACAAGACCAGCCACCCGTTCAACATCCCCCTCGAACCGATGTCTCCACAGTTCGAGGGGATTGACGGATAGCCAGCGAAGGCCAACCGGTACCAGATGCGGCCGATCCAGCAGCGGTTGCGTTCGGTGTCGGGGATCTTGAGCGAATTGAGGCCGTCGAAGGCAACTGTGCGCTCCCGGCAAAGCACACCGCCGGGGTCCGTGGCTGCGCCAACGGTCCGGCCACCACTTCAAACAACGCCTTAAACGGGGCCGGACCCAACCGGCGGCGCAGCTCACGCAGCGCCTTTTCCGACACCGCAGGCACGACCAGGCCGGCAGCGACCAGTCCCGCGCACAGCTTGGCCCAGACCCGGGCATAGCCAACCCGCGGGAACAACCCGAGCGCGAGCACGAAGTAGACCCCGGTGCGCGACGGCAATGCACGCAGCCGCTGCTGCAGCGTGCCCGTCTGCGCCAGCACGTCATCGACGAGCTCGAAGGGCAAATAGCGTGTCAGCTCGCCAAGATGACCGGGAGCGAACACCCCGGCAGCGACGGTGACTGTTCGGGTCAGGGTCGTGGCCATGACAGACTGCGCAGGCAACGGGACCTCTGGTGATATAGGCAAGATCGTGACGGGTCCGACCTACCAGAGGTCCCGTCGCCCAACGATCACCTGCGCAAGGACTCGCCCTGGCATCTGCCAGCAGTCCCCGCGATGCGCCCCACCGGCTAACCCCTTCTCCCGGCCGATCCCCGGGTGATAGCCGGTCTAGGAACGAGGCAAGGTGCAGCGGCCCGCAGCGCAACCAGCACGAACAACCTTGCACCGGGACAAGCGCCGTTCACGCTCACGCCACCCCGAGAAGCGACACGCCGAACTCCACGCCTCCTCGACGTGATCGCCAAACCGCTAACTCCGCGGCATTGCGGCCGCGACGGCCTACGGCCGCCCTTGACCCCGGAGCCTCGACGGCCCCCCAACCGGCGCACAGCGCGGGCAGGCCAGCGCCTGCCCCACTCGCGCGCGGCGCGAACGAAACAATCCAACTACAAGATCACACTAACCGAAGTCTCTACGGTTTCAGGGGATTGCCGGTCACCGTCTGAGATGCTGAGGCACGTACGCGGCTGACCAAGCTTTGCTCGGTGGCATTGGAGTTCCGAACGAGCCCTGCGACATGAATTCGACACCAGCAGTAGAGAGCTTAAACATTTAGCTGAGGTGCTTCCCCTGGTCTACATTGCCGTCCTCCGCTGCTTGATCGAGGGCGGTGAGGTGAGCGTGGACATCGTCGGCGTCGGGGACGCCGAGTTCGGTATATAGGGCCAGGGCGTGGTGCCAGTGATGGCGAGCCTGGTCCATATCTCCGGCGACCTGGTGGA
The DNA here is from genome assembly GCA_035640975.1 of Pseudonocardiaceae bacterium. Classification (GTDB taxonomy): domain Bacteria; phylum Actinomycetota; class Actinomycetes; order Mycobacteriales; family Pseudonocardiaceae. Next base: position 1,930 of record DASQVB010000439.1, on the reverse strand, counting down.
CGCGGGCGAGGCCGTTGTGGGCGCGGGCTTGCTCGTACCGCTCGCCGATCTGGGTGGCCAGGGCTAAGGCGACGGTTTGGTGGGCGAGGGCCTCATCGAGATCACCGGTTACCTGGTGGGTATCAGCGAGGCCGTTGTAGGCGCGGGCTTGCTCATACCGGTCGCCGATCTGGGTGGCCAGGGCTAGGGCGGCGGTGTGCTGGGTGAGAGCCTGATCGAGTTGGCGAATGGCAACCAAGGTCTCACCAACGCGGTTGCGGGCGCAGGCCTCGCCGTGCTGGTCACCCATCTCGCGGAAGAGGGCCAGGGCCTGCTGGTGGTGGTCGGCGGCCTGCTGGTAGTGGCCCTGCCGGCGATAGACGGTGCCGAGGTCGAGCAGCGTGTTGGCTTCACCGTGCCGGTCGCCGATCTCGCGGAAGAGGGCCAGGGCCTGCTGGTGGTGGTCGGCGGCCTGCTGGTAGTGGCCCTGCCGCTGGTAGATGGTGCCGAGGTTGTCCAGTGCGTTGGCTTCACCGTGCCGGTCGCCGATCTCGCTGGCGAGGGTGAGAGCCTGCTGGCAGTGGCCGGCGGCTTGCTGGTAGTGGCCTTGTCGACGGTCGACGATGCCGAGGTTGAGCAGCGCGTTGGTTTCACCGACTCGGTCGCCGATCTGGCTGGCGAGGGTGAGGGCTTGCTGAAGGTGGTCGGCGGCCTGCCCGTAGTGGCCCTGCTGCCAATAGATGTGGCCGAGGTTGAGCAGCGCATCGGCTTCGGCAGTGGGCTCCCCGGTGTGGCGGGCGGCGTGCAGGGCGTGAGTATGGATGGTCAGGCCGTCGGGAAAGTGACCGCTGGCATCGAGGTAGCGGTACAGGGTGGTGGATAGCCGAGTGGTGTGACCAGGCCAGCTCCGAGCGGCGGTGTATGCGCTGACAGCGGCGAGGTTGACCCGTTCGGTATCCAGCCAGGCCCGTGCGGTAGCGCGGTCGGGCATCGGCGGGATGGGTGTGTCCGGTGGGGCAATGCGTGGTCGGCGGTGCTGCTCGGCAGGAATAAGGGTGTCCATCGCGGCCGCAGCGGTGGCGAGGTAGTAATCGAACAGGCGGGTCAAACCGGCCCGCTGCTCCGCCTGGGAGTCCTCGACGTCGGTGAGCCACGCGGCATAGGCCCGTAGCAGGTCATGCATGCCGTAGTGGCCTGGACGGGTGACCTGAATCAGGTGCGCACGGGTCAGCAGGTCCACCATCTGCTGGGCTTGGTCGAGGCTGGTGTTGGCCAGTGCGGCAACGGCGTAGGGATCGAAGTCCGGGCCGGGGTGCAGGCCGATCAGTCGAAACGCCCGCGCCACGGTAGCGGGGAGGTGTTGGTAGGACCAAGAGAACACTCCGCGCACCGCTGTGCGGGCATCGCCACCGGCGTCCAGCAGTTCCAACCGCCGCTGCTCATCAGCTAACTCATTTACCAGCTGCGCGAGGCTGATGCTCGGCCGGGCAGCGGCGAGTTCGGCGGCTACACGCAACGCCAATGGCAGCCGGGCGCACAGCCACGCCAGCGTGGCGGCCGCCTCAGGTTCACCCTGCACCCGCCCACCGATCAACGCCGCCAGTAGAGCGACCGCATCCTCGAGCGGGAGCAGGTCCAGGTCCAGGCGCCGGGCACTGTGCCGGGCCACCAAGCCCGCCAGAGAGTCACGGCTGGTCACCACCACCACACACGATGGGGCGCCGGGCAACAGCGGGCGGACCTGCTCAACCGATGAGGCGTTGTCCAGCACGATCAGCATCCGCCGTCCATCCAGCAGACTGCGATAGGCGGCGGCGCGTTCTTCCACCTCCACCGGGATGTGTTGCCCGGCTAGGCCCAACGCGCGCAGGAATCCTGCCAGCGCGTCGGCTGCCGAGAGCGGCTGCTCGGGATCGAACCCGTGCAGGTTGACATATAACTGGCCGTCCGG
>DASQVB010000438.1:0-14352 GCA_035640975.1 Pseudonocardiaceae bacterium | reverse complement strand
CGGCGGTGCGCCCGTGCAGCGCTACCGCGGCTACTCCCGCATCCTGCGCGATGCGACCGGCGTCGAGGTACGTGCGGTGTTCGTCGTCGATGCCGATCCGGAACTTCACCGTGACTGGGAGGTGCCCGGCCGCTTCGACCGCCGACCGGACGATCTGGCCGAACAGGGCCCGCTTGTAGGGCAGCGCGGCACCGCCGCCTCGGCGGGTGACCTTCGGGACCGGGCAACCGAAGTTGAGGTCGACATGATCAGCAAGATCCTCGTCCCGCACCATCTCTACGGCCTTGCGGATCGTCGCCGGATCGACCCCGTACAGCTGCATCGAGCGGGGCTGCTCTGCCGCGTCGAAGCTGATCATCCGCAGGGTGCCGGGGTGCCGTTCCACCAGTGCGCGGCTGGTGATCATTTCGCAGACGTACAGCCCCGCTCCGTGCTCCCGGCACAGCCGACGGAAGGCCACGTTCGTGATCCCGGCCATCGGAGCGAGCACGACCGGCGGGTCGACCCGGTAAGGACCGATCCGCAGCGCCCGCTGCACCACACCCACCCACCCATCATCCCTCCCCGCACCCGCCGCGTGTCCGCGCCTCCTGCCCGGTGTGTCCGGCTCCTGTGTCCGGTCTGTCCGGCTCAGGTGCCCGGCAGTTGAGAGGAGAGGCCAACGCGCCTAGCGTCGAACCTGATGTAGCGACGTCGACCTGTGCCAGCGAGGTGATCCATCATGCGAGCCAGCATCGGTGACCGGCTTTGCGTGCACGGCCGCACCGTCAACCGGCCCGACCGCATGGGCGACGTGGTGGAGGTGCGGGGCCCGGATGGCCAACCGCCCTACCTCGTACGGTTCGACGACGGCCGCGAACGCCTGGTCTACCCGGGCCCGGACTGCGAGGTACAGCCCGCCGTAGACAACACGGGCAAGTAGCGGCTACAACCAGCCGCGCCGACGGAACATCAGGTAAAGCAGCCCCGCGACGACCAGCATCAGGCCCAGCGCCATGGGGTAGCCCAGGGTCCAATTCAGTTCCGGCATATGCGTGAAGTTCATCCCTGATGGTGCCGACCACGCTCGGCGCGAAGAGGATCGCCGCCCATGAGGAGATCTTTTTGACCTCCTCACTTTGGGCCAGGCTAGCCTCGGTGAGGTTGGCGGTCTGCTCGTTCTGCCGCTGCGCTACCAGCGTGGAGTTCACGGTCAGAGCATTGCCGAGCAGTTGCCGGAAGGCGTCCACCCGCTCCACGACGTGCACCGCATGATCCTGCACATCGCGCAGCTGACGCTGCAGCTCCACGTCCACCGCGAAGTCATTGAAACCGCTGATCAGCGAATCCAGCACGTCCAGCAGCGGCTCGCAGGCCCGCTGGAACTCGATCACCTCCCTGGACAGCTGGTATATCCGCCGTGACACGTTGGGCTCCCCGCGGAACACCTGATCCTCGATCTCGTCGACGTCGTTGCGCAGGCCCATTAACACGGGTTGGTAGTCGTCCACGATCCGGTCCAGGATCGCGTAGAGCACCGCCAGCGGCCCGCGTTCAGCAGGTCCGGCTCGGCCTCCAGGCGCTGGCGTACCTGCGCCAGATCCGGTTCGGCGGCATGTCGGATGGTGATGACGAAGTCCTCGCCGATGAACGAGTGTACCTCACCGACCTCTACTACCTCGGTGGGGTCGACGTAGCGGGCCGGGCGCAGCACCGCGAACAGGGTGTCGCCATAGCGTTCCAGCTTCGGCCGCTGATGGGCGTGCACCGCGTCCTCAACGGCCAGCTCGTGCAGGCCGAACTCGGCGGCTACCGAGGCGATCTCCTGCTCGTCGGGCCGGTAGAGCCCGATCCAGGCCAGACACTCGCTGCCGCCGGCGTTCCGCTCGCGTAACAGCTCACGGGTCGCCTCCGGTGGCTGGGGTGCCACGCAACGCCGGGCGTCGGCGTACACCGCGTTGTCCACGACCGTCATCGGCCCACCTCCTTGCATTCAGCATCGTGCCAGTCACCCTGGTGTCAGGCCGGAGCGTTGACGTCCACGGTGGGGAAGTAGGTGCGATAGCGGGCGGCATCGCGGGTAAGGAGCTGCAACACCAGAACGGTGGCATGGGCACCGATGAAGAAGTCAGGCAGGACTGTGGCTCGTCGCCCCCCGTGGCGCCGGTAGTCCTGGTAGCAGGTGGCAGCGACGAACGCCGTAGCCCTCGGTAGGTTGCCTCGGACGAACCGGTCCGGGGTCAGCACCTCGTCAAGCGCCTCGATCGTGAGAACCGGTAAGCCACGGCGCCTGCGTACCGTCTTTCACCGGGTAGGACTTGATGATATGTGTAGCAGATTTCCCGTCGCAGACTCCGTCAAATATCCCGGGGGCGGCTGCCGCGGCCGGGACTGCTGAAGCAGCACCGAGAGCGCAGTTAGTTAGTAGTTTCATGGTTCCCATCTCCTCTGTGTTAGCTCTTGCATGAACTGTTACGGGCAACGAGATTGGCCGAGGGTGTCTCAGGGGACCTAGGTCAACGCACACCCGAACCGCTGTTCCAAGATCTGGGAGAATCCCGCTTTCAGATCCCCGTCCACGGCCAACCCTTTTCTGCTCATGTGCATGCTTCCAGCCCTGAGTGCGACGGTCATGAGCACCACGGATAACGCCAGCGCGATGGGATCACCCGCGCGTCGGCCAGTGGGCTGTTGGACGGAAGCGGAATGCCGTTAGGGCTGATGTCGGCCACTGGTAGGGTTACCCCCATCGGCCAGGCGAACGGAATCGCATACCAGAACACCTTGTCCGCGGTCAGCGCACCGGACAGCAGCCCGGCCACGCCGACCGCGATGCCCGGGCCCAGTCCCCACACAACGGCGACGAGCAGGGCAAGCGCGGTGGCCGCCAGACCGCCCATCCACGGTAGGTAACTCCCCGCGAAGATCATTCCACTAGCAGAGCCAAGCACGCGTTAAGGGCCGCGTTTCTATCGCTGGTGGATCGACGTACTGGAGCGGAGAAGCAACCTCCTTGAAGGTGGCGTGCTGTTTATCAGGACTCCAGGATGTCGAAAGTGCGAGGACCGGTCGTCACGTCCGCAGATATCTTTTACGTGCCCCAGGTCCTGCAGCCCCGCTACATCAGGTGAGGCAGCGGGGTAACCTACAAGCGTCGATTGGTCTGGCTGGACGATCGATGATTCCGCGAGCGTTCAATCGCAGCATGAGCCCTCCCTCGGTTCGATAGCGTTTCCTCGACCGAGCCGCGTCAGGTAGGTACCACTGTGCTCAGCCGATCGTGGGAGAACCTTAAATAGACCTTGAATCTGCTGTAGAACACGGGATGCACACCAGCCTGTGGTGGTCTTACGTCTGTGCAAGGGCAAAACGGTGGGCAACCAGTGAGTCCGTGGCAGCAAGGACCCGCTGGGAGAGCCACGCCGGTCAGTGTCGCCACGCCGGTGCGCCGTGACGTCATGTAGTTCTCACCCGTCTCGTTCTATGGTCGATCTTCTCTCCTTGGGGGTGCAGTGAATCGATCTCGGCTGCTGGTTGGTTTGCTGGTGGCGCTGGTGTGGGTGCCGGCGGCCTGCGCGAGCACGCCACCGCCACCGGAATCCGGATTGCTGCTACCTGGGTACGACCGCCAGGTGCGTGCGCAGGACGATCTGTTCCGGTTCGCTAACGGCGAGTGGCTGCGCAGCACCGAGATCCCGGCCGACCGGTCCCGATACGGCGGGTTCGACATCTTGGCCGACCAGTCTCGACAGCACCTGCGAATGATCATCGAGGACAGCGCGGCCCTCGGCGGCGCGGCCGGCTCAGCAGATCAGCAGATCGGTGACTTCTACGCGAGCTTTATGGACACCGCACGGCTCGAGGCGCTCGGGGCCGCCCCGCTCAAGGAGTCGCTGGACCGCATCGACGCGCTCGCCACTCCGGCCGATCTCGTCGGGTACTTCGCCGACAGCGCCGCCCTGGGAGTTCCCAGCCCCATCGCACTGTATGTCAGCCAGGACGCCAAGAATGCGACGGCCTATATACCGGGCGTCTCGCAGGACGGGCTCACCATGCCCGACCGGGACTACTACCTGAAGTCCGATCCACAGTTCGTGACGATTCGCGACCAGTTGCGGGTCTACGCTGCACGCGTATTGGGTCTGGCCGGCGTCGCCGATCCGGAAGGCGCAGCCAGCCGAGTACTTGCCATGGAGAACCGGCTTGCCGAGGTCCAGTGGTCCGCCGCGCAGGAACGCGACGCGACGGCGACCTACAATAAGTTTACCGTCGCCGATGCGACTGCGCAAACTCCAGGTTTGGACTGGAAAACCTATCTCGACGCAGCCGGAGTGAATACTCCCGATTTCATTATCGCCGAGCCCAGCTACTTCACTGCGCTGGGCGGTGCGCTGACCTCCGTGACACTGGAGGAGTGGAAGCCGTACCTGAAATTCAAACTCATCGACAGCCTCGCTGCCTACCTCAGCGATCCCTTCGTCACGGCACGCTTCGACTTCCGCGGCCGGGATCTGGCTGGCCAGCAGGAGAATCGACCACGCTGGGAGCGAGGCGTCGCCACTGTCGATGGCGCGCTGGGTGATCTGCTCGGCCAGCGATACGTGCAGCGGCACTTCCCGCCGGATGCCAAACAGCAAATCGACGCGCTGGTCAGCAAGCTGATCGACGCCTTCCGCTCGTCCATCGACGGCTTGGACTGGATGGGCGACGCAACCAAAGCAGAGGCTCGGGACAAACTCAGCAAGCTGGCCGTCAACATCGGCTATCCGGAAAAGTGGAAGGACTACTCGAAGCTGAGGGTCGCCCGCGACGACCTGGTAGGCAACCTGCTGCGCTCAGCTCAGCTCGAACACCAGCGAGACCTCGATCGGCTAGGCCAGCCGGTGGACCGCGAGGAATGGTTCACCACGCCGCAGACGGTCAACGCGTTCTACAGCCCACGGCGCAACGAGATCGTGTTCCCAGCCGCGATTCTGCAACCGCCGTTCTTCGACGCGAACGCTGACGATGCCGTTAACTACGGCGCAATCGGCGGGGTCATCGGTCACGAGATCAGCCACGCGTTCGACGACCAGGGCCGGAAGTTTGATGGAACCGGCAATCTCCGCGACTGGTGGACCCCGCAAGACACACAACGGTTCACCGAGCGGACCACTGCTCTGGTCGACCAGTATGCGGCCTACCAGCCGTTGCCTGGCGAGCACATCAACGGCGAGCTGACCCTCGGCGAGAACATCGCTGATCTGTCCGGTCTGACGGTGGCGATGCGCGCGTACCGGCTGTCCCTGGGCGATCGGCCGGCGGCCGTCATGGACGGTTTCACTGGCGAGCAACGGTTCTTCCTGGGCTGGGCGCAGGTGTGGCGCGGCAAGTCGCGGGATAAGGCGCTGCGCGTGCAGCTGTTGAGCGATCCCCACAGCCCCAATGAGTTCCGCGCCAACGGCGTCGTCAGCAACCTGCCGGAGTACTACGCGGTCTTCGGCGTCAAAGAGGACGACAAACTGTTCCGCCCGCCCGGCCAGCGCGTCAAGATCTGGTGACCGCCCGATCGAGATCAACTCGACACACCGAGCAAGACCTGGCGACGACCATCCCGACACGCTTGAACCCGGCGGTCAGTCTGGCTGTCTACCTGCGGAAGTTGGGGCAGGCGGTCTACCAGCTCGCCGAGGACACCGTCACCCGCCTCCGCCGGGTCTTGGCGGCGACCACCCCACGCCCTGGCCTCGGCCGCCAACCTCGCGACTGCCCTTAGGAACTCAGGCACCGCCAGCAAGCCGGTCAACCGGAAGAGTGACTCAAGCGGGCTCCGTTCACTCTCGGACCAGTGGTGCGCGGGACCTACCGAACGCTCAGCGCACCGCATCCGCTCGCTTACCCCGCTCCTGAGACGCGGACCGAACCGATCTACTGCCGAGTGATGGAATACGTGCTAATGAGACGGCCGTCGCAGCCTGTAACGCGAGACTCGAGAGAGATCCATGCGAAAGTTGACCTACTTCATCGCCTCGACCATCGACGGTTTCATCGCTGGACCCAGCGGGGAGTTCGATTTTTACCCGGTGACCGAGGATCTCCTCGCGTTCCTCGGCTCGCAGTACCCCGAAACGCTCCCGACGCACGGCCGGGCGGCGCTGGGCATTAACAGCGCGAACAGGCGTTTCGACACTGTCATCATGGGGCGTGCTACCTATGACCCTGCTCTGCAGGAGGGCATCACCAGCCCATATGCCCACCTGCGGCAGTACGTTGTCTCCACCAGCATCACGCGGAGCCCGGACCTGAAGGTGGAGATCGTCTCGGGTGATCCGATCGCCAAGGTCCGCGAGCTCAAGACCGAGGTGGGCAGGCTGGGCATCTATCTGGCCGGTGGTTCGCAGCTGGCCGGGACACTGCTGCCTGAGATCGACGAACTCGTCGTCAAGCTCTACCCCGTTGTCGCCGGAGCGGGGATTCCGCTGTTTGCCACCGGGTTCGACCCCAGGCGGTTCAACCTCGTCGATTCACAGGCGCTCCGCAGCGGCGCGGTCATCCTCACCTACGCCAAGGCGTAAACCCGCGTGTTGTTTAGGCCCGTGTGTTGTCAGGCACAGGGCCGTAAGGCGATGCGGGGAACTGTCTCGTTCTGTGGCGGTGGGGGAGGTGGGGTGCCGTCACCGAAGGGCCGGCCGCCCAGCGAGTCACGCCCATGCGGGCGCAGCCAGCCGGCCAGGTCGGGCCCGGCTGGCACGATGCCGGTCGGGTTGATGTCGCGATGGACTTGGTAGTAGTGGCGCTTGATGTGGTCGAAGTCGATGGTGTCGCCGAAGCCGGGCGTGCAGAACAGATCGCGGGCATAGGCCCACAACACTGGCATCTCGGTGAGTTTGCACCGGTTGCACTTAAAGTGACCGTGATAGACCGCGTCGAAGCGCACCAGGGTGGTGAACAGCCTGACGTCGGCTTCGGTGATGGTGTCGCCGACGAGGTAGCGCTGATGCTCGAGGCGGTCTGATAACCAGTCGAGCCGGTCGAACAGGCGGTGGTAGGCCGCTTCATAGGCCTCTTGAGTGCCGGCGAAGCCGCAGCGGTACACACCGTTGTTGACGTCGGTGAACACGACTCGATTGACGTCGTTGATCTCGGTACGGTGATCTTCGGGGTAGAGGTCCGGAGCGCCGCGTCGGTGATGCGCTCGCCACTCGGTGGACAGGTCGAGGGTGATCTGGGAGTAATCGTTGGTGACGACTTGGCCAGTGGAGGTATCGACAATGGCCGGAACCGTGATGCCCCGGTCGTAGCCGGGGAAGCGTGCGAAGTAGGCCTCCTGGAGCCGCTCGATGCCCAAGACGGGATCGCGCCCGCCGGGGTCAAGGTCGAATGTCCAACTCCGCGCGTCGTGTGTCGGCCCGGTCACTCCCATCGACAGCGCATCCTCGAGACCGAGGAGGCGGCGGACGATGATCGACCGGTTGGCCCACGGGCACGCTCGGCTGACCACGAGGCGATACCGACCTGGTTCCACCGGGAAGCCGTCGCGCCCGTCGGCGGTGATGCGCGTGGCGATGTAGCGCTGATCGCGGGTGAACTCGCCGGTGGGGTTGACATAGCTGCTGGCGGCTGCGGTGTCAGGCATCGTCATCTCCGTAAGTGTGGCGGCGGCTGGAGGCTGCCGTCTACTGGCGCGCAGGAGGGCGAAGTCCAACGGCAGCTCGTACTGGGCGGTGAGTTCGAATCCGGCTTTGGACAGCATCCGACGATAGTGGCTGGTGGTCCGTTCGCGCCCTCCGACGTTGCACATCATGTGGATGTCCCAGGCCAGCGCGAGTGACGGCGAGTCGTCGTCCGGGAGGAGACGTTCTACGATGAGCAACTCGGCCAGCCTGGGCATCGCTTCGGCGCACCGCTTCAGGATCGTCTGACACTGCTGATCGTCCCAGTCGTGCAGGATCCGCGACAGCAGGTAGACGTCGCCGCCCTGGGGGACACCGCTGGTGAAGTCGCCCGCGATGAGCTGACACCGGTCCGCGCAGCCGGCCTTCGCCAGCGTAGTTCGGGCGGCTTCGATGGCGTGGGGACGCTCCAACAGCACGCCCTGCAGGTGTGGCGTCGCGCGCAGAATCTGGCCAAGCAGCTCGCCGTTGCCGCCGGCGATGTCCACCACTACCCGCGCCGCGGAGAGATCGACGATCTCGGCTACCCGGCTGAACATCGACACGCTGGACGCCATGGCACGGTCGAACAATTCAGCGCGCTCGGGGCGCTCGGCGAAGTAGTCGAAATGGCCCTTCCCGAACAGGTGCCTGAAGGACTCCCGACCGGTACGCACGGAGTGGATCAACTGGCCGAACGACTGATAGAACGGACCGCCGTAAAGCAGAGCCAACGGGTGCAGTGAGTGATCCGCATCGGTCCGCAGGAGGTGACCCAGCTCAGTGATTGCGAACGTGTCGCCGCGCGCCTTCACGACGCCCAGACTGGCCAGGTATCTGAGCAACCGCCGCAGGCTGTCGTGATCGGTACCGGTCAACCTCACCAGCTGCTCGGTCGTCGCACCGCCGTTGCTGGCCAAGTGGTCGGCGAGTTTCAGCTCGGCGGCCACCGCGAGCGCCTGGGTCGTCCACGCGCCGGTCATGAGCTGCAGAAGTCGTTTGGCCGGCTGCTCCGACTGGCGGCGATGAGCTGTCAAGATCTGTTGGTGTTGCCCCTTGGCGATCAGCTCGAGCCGGCGATGCCGCTGGCTGGGATGATCGGCATTGCAGAAGTAGAGCACCGTAGTGTTCTCGTAGCCATTGTAGCCCCCGCCGTCAGAGCCCATTCGGCCACGAAGGGTGAGTGTTGAGCACAGTCCAGAAAGGACAATGCGATCCGGACCGCTGACTTCGAGGGCAATATGGGTCTCGTAGCCATTCACCCGTTCGCTGGCGACGATGTCGTCAAGGCCGGTTCCCGGCGGCGCCGCCAGAGCGAAGATCTCAATCTTGCACGGTTGGCCATCCCGGCCCTTTAGCGGGGCGCGGAGAATGCCGACCTCCAGGGACCGGCAAGACAGCCCGTAGCGACGGCTCAGCCGGTCCCGCACAACGACGCTTGGTGTGATCTCGCCTACCGCAAGGTCGGACGCTCGTAGGTCGTCGCGAAGATCGGTCAGCGTGTGCGGGAAAACGAGCACTGCCGCGTGTGTGAATTTGCAGTGCGCGCCGATCGCTGCACGCTCCTCGGTGGTGAGGGCGGGCAGCATCTCTGCGAGGACTCTCCTCGTGTCATTAGTCGGATGAAGCCGACCGTCTCGTTGATGTGTGCGAGATCAGTCGGATCAATTCGCACCTGCTCGGCCTGGTGCCGCTTCACATTTGCCCCCATTGTGGTTGTGAAGTTCCGGATCAGATCCCGACGTAGTTCTCGGCAAAAAAATTCTGATGCGAGCGCGAGCTCTGCAGGCTCTCCAGACGGGCGCGTTGCAGTGCCCGCAGGAAGGCGGCCTCATCGCTGCTACCGGCAGGGCTGTGCAACAGGCTGATCATCCAATGGGAGAACTCCTGCGCTCGCCAGATGCGCGGCATGCATTCGGCCGAATAGCGGGAGAGGGGACGCTCATCGTCCCGTCTCAGGCCGGCGATCAGGGCCTTGGCCAACGCCTCCGCTTCCATGATCGCCAGGTTGGCGCCCTTGGCCGCTGACGGGCTGTTCAAGCTGGCCGTGTCGCCGGCTAGAAAAGGCGACCGTGCTGGATGGGATCCATGACGTTGGAGCGCATATCCACGACTCGGCGTTCCAGGATCGGGCCCTGCCGCAACGGCCCGTACTGATCGGCCCGCATGCGCAGATCCAACTCATCCCAGATGCGGCGATCCGGCCAGTGTTCCGGATCGTCTCCCTGGGGGCACTGAAGGTAATAGCGGGTGACCGACGGGCTCCGTGCCATATGACCGGCGAAACCTTCGTCATGGATGGAATAAACTACCGCCGCCATGCTTCGCGGTGCCTCGACCAGAATCGCCAGCCACGAGATCCCGTGGTCTCGCCGGTATCGCTGGACCGCGCTCGCGGTTACTGCCTGCCGTGAGATGCCCTGCTGGCCGTCGCAGCCCGCGATGTACCGGCCGCTCCACTGGTGAGTCTCGCCGTCCGTGCTTCGCCACGTGATCCACGGTCGGTCCGAGTCAATGTCAGCCACGTCGACCACGGTCATCTCGAACCGCACGTCACCGCCGCGGTCGACGAATTCCGCGATGAGGTCCCGAACCAGATCCTGCTGTGGGTAGACGGTATGTATCTCTCCGCGACCCAACCCGCTGTACTTGAGCTCGAACTGGACGTGATCACAGCGAAACGCACACGTATCGTGTTGCTGTCCATACTCGCGCAAACCGGCGGCGAGGCCGTTCTCCTCCAGGATGCGCACGCTATTCGCGGCAAGGAAGCCAGCACGCGCTCGACACTCGACGTGTTCGCGGCTCTGACGTTCCAGGATCAGGCAGTCAATCCCTTCCGCTCGCAGTATGTTGCCGAGTACCAGGCCGGCGGGTCCGGCGCCAACAATAAGCACCGTCGCGCTCTCCCCCGGTAGGTTTCCCAACACATCTCCCCGTTGGGCTGAGCTGAGCCGGAATCCGATCACCGTTCTCACATGCCTGTCGCGTGCCGTTGTCGTCGAGCACCCCATGGAGAAGAGTCAGTTCGGTCTTGGTGTGATACATGGATCGGCCTACGAGCCCGCCGATCACGCCGAGCACCGGAACCGCTGCGGCAGCTGTTGGGCAGGGCGCGGGAGAAGCGGCGGCCCGTCCGCGGCTAGCCGGTGACTCGTTGACGTCCTCGCGGTTGTGGGCGTCGGGGCGCACGGCGGCCTCGCAGTCTCTTTGAGCGTGCCATCACCATGAGGTGCGTGGCGCGTACGCAGCGTTCCTTAGGCCTTGGTAGCGATTTCAGCGGCGACGCGTTCGCCGGACTCCAATGCGCCGTCCATCCAGCCGATTGACACTGAGGTGTGTTCGCCGGCGAAGTGCAGCCGATTATCGGGGCGGCGGGCGGCTGGGAAAATCCAGCGCAGCTGGCCGGGTTGAGCGAACGCGAAGGCACCGCCGGCGAAGGGGTCTTCGCGCCATACCTTGGCGTAGCTCGCGACTATGTGGGGCTCCAGGCCGGGTAGGAATCGAGAGATCTCAGCTCGGATCCGGTTTACGCGCTCCTGAGAGGGAACAGACGCCAAGACCTCGGCGTGGTCATCGAGCAGGTAGGCATGCAGCATGCGTTCCGGTCCGGGTTGCCCGGGGCTGGTGTTCCAGATGCGCTCAGCGAGGGTGTCGGTGCCGATCATCTTGAGCCCGCCCAGAACGCCGAGCGGATCTTCTCGCCAGAACGCAGTTCTGGTTTGGAAGTACACTCGTGCGGCGGCGGCGAGCTGGTACTCCTCGATGGCTTGCATCTTCTGCTCGGCGCACCCTGCGATGTCGAGCTTTCGGAGTATTGGGAATGGGATAGTGCATACCCCGAAGTCAGCGGTTATCTGCCGCTGGGTACCGTGTGGGTCTTGGTAACCAACGACCACCTCATCGGGTCGGCTGTCGATTCGTCGGACGATGGCCCGGTAGATGATGTGATTCCCCAGCGCAGTGGCGAACGCTTGCGGCAGCTGATCATTGCCGCCGCGCAGTCCATAGGTCTTGGTGAACCCGTGCAGCGCGACTTCCGCTCCCGCGAACGCCAGAGTGTCAAAGTCGCCAAGATCTCCCTCGGCACCGCTCAGGAAATTGATCCAGGCATCTGTCGCACCGTTCTTCTGCGCGAACTGGGAGACAGTAAAATCGTCTAATGCGAGCGTATCTTCCCCAACATTCGGCCAGTTTGATGAACGCACGTCACCCACCGCGGCCAGCGCCGGCCCAAGATATGTGGCCGCCTTCGCCGAGGGATCACGGCGCTCGTCTGGCGACATCCGCACAAGCGGCCACTCCTGGCCGTTCTTTGGTGCCGTGAAACGCTGGCCATCGAGGTACCACAGCTTCACCTCTGGCTCGTTGTACTCAAAGAGTTTGGGCTTGAGGCTGAACTGGTCGATATACTTGTTGGTGTGCACATGCACATCTGGGATGCGTAACGCACCCATCTCTGCATAGCCACCGTTGACGAATGGCGCACGGACCGTCTGCACTCGACCGCCAGGTCGATCCTGGGCCTCCAGCACCACAACCTCGAATCCGCTACGCATGAGGTTGTACGCCGCGCACAGACCGGCTAGGCCAGCGCCGAGTACCGCTACTCGGCGACCATTTCCCTGGCCCGGACTGGGGGTGTGACATGCCGCCGCGGCGATTCCGCTAGCGGCAAGGATGCCCAAGAATGCCCGGCGAGTCATCAGTGCAGTCACGGTTCGTCCTCCGCGGTGAGGGCGGTGAGCACGGTGTCGGCGCTCGGCATCGCGTCGATCTCGGTTTGGATGCGGCCCGCGGCGCCCGCGAAACCGGGCTCGGTGATCAGGCGCTCGGCCGCGGCGGCGACGGCCTGCGCCGACAACTGCTCGGATGTCAGGGCGAGCGCCGCACCGGCGGATCGACAAGCCACCGCGTTCATGAACTGGTCGGCGCCCTGGGGCAGGATGAGCTGGGGCAGTCCGTGGGCGAGTGCGCCGAGCATGATGCCGGCGCCACCATGCGAGACGACCAAACGGCAGCGGGGCAGCAACAGGCTGTGCGGGATGTACGGCTCGATCAGCACGTGCGGCGGCTGTGGCCCGAATCGAGCCGGGTCCGTGCCCGGCCCGCTGGTGACGACCAGGTTGAGCGGCAATTGTCGCAGGCCGGCGATCGCTGTTTCGAGCACGCCGGGCGCCTCGTGGAAGATCGTGCCCAGCGTCAGGTGGATGGTCTGCGGGTACGGGAGAGCGGCGATGGCGTGGGATAACCGCTCACCCACCGCCGGCTCGCCCGCTGCCGGGCGCAGTGGCTGGATCTGCCGCCAGGGTGGTTCGCCGCCCGTGCTCAGACTCGACGGGCAGATGTCCAGGTAGGTGGTAAAGCGTAGACCCTCGGAAAGCTGGGGCACCTGCCATTCCCGGCACAACCGCTCAAACCCCGGTCCGAAAAGGGCCTGCCAGACCTGGGCGGTCGGCATCAGCCCGAGGCCGTGCACGACGTGGCGAGCGCCGGTATGCGCGGCGGCGAGCGCGCCGGCCAGCTCGGTTACTTCATGCACGACGAGGTCGGGTCTCCACTGCTGGGCTCGCGGAACCAGTTCGACCGCGCGCTTCGCGGCGGACTCGACGAACAACCCCGACAACACCTGAATCTGCCGCCGTTGCTCGGGTGAGAGGGAGCCGGGGTCTGGATGGGCGAGGCGGAATGACGCGTCGAACTCGGCGCGGCTGGGGCCGACCAGCCAGGTATCGAAGCCTCGGCGCTCGATTTCTGGTGCCAGCTCCGCGCCGGTCGCGACGGCCACCTGGTGGCCGGCCCTGCGCGCTTCGTGCGCCAGCGGCAGCATCGGGTTGACGTGCCCGTAGGCCGGGCCACTGGTCAGCAGGATTCGCATGGTCACTCCAAGGTGACGGGAAGCGCGGCCAGGCTGTGCATGAGCACGCCGGGCCGCCAGGTCAGTTCCTCGGGCGGTACGGCCAGGCGGAGCCTGGGAAAGCGAGCGAGCAGGCTGCCCAACGCGATGCGCCCTTCCAGCCGGGCCAGCGGGGCGCCCAGGCAGTGGTGGATGCCGTGGCCGAAGGCAAGGTGCGAGGTGTCCGTGCGGGTGATGTCCAGCGCGTCGGGCTGGGGGATGCACGCCGGATCGCGGTTGGCGGCGAGCAGGCCGGGGATACGAGCTCGCCGGCTGGGATGGTGACCCCGCCGATGTCGATCGAGTCGGTGGTCAGGCGCAAGGTGGCCACCTGCAGGGGGCCGTCGAAGCGCAGCAACTCCTCGATCGCGGCGCCTAGCCGCTCCGGTTGGGTCTGCAGCAGTGCCAGTTGCTGGGGATGGGTGAGCAGCGCAAGCACCCCGTTGCCGATCAAGTTGACCGTGGTCTCGTGACCGGCGACGAGCAGCAGGAACGCCATCGAAGTGAGTTCATCCTCCGATAACTGATCTGCCCGGTTCCGGACTGTCACCAGCGCGGAGAGCAGATCATCGGCGGGGTCACGGCGTTTGATCTCGATCAGCTCACGCAGGAAGCTCACCATTGCGGTGCGCGCCGCGGTGAAGACCTCTGAACCGGCTATTACCCCGGTGACCATGATGGAAGACCAGTCGTGGAACTCCGTGTGGCCGATGTTGGCCAGTGTCTGTTCACTCTTAATCAGCCGCGGGTCGTGCAGCGCCTGGCGGGTCTCGTCGTGGCCGGTGATCAACCAGGCCGGCTCACCGGTGGGCAGGCTTATCCGATGCACCGGGCCCGCGGCGGCCA
>DASQVB010000437.1:0-3135 GCA_035640975.1 Pseudonocardiaceae bacterium | reverse complement strand
AGGCGGTGGATCGTGTTGGGGCAAAGCCAGCGGGCGCAGCGCAGCAGGACGCAGCCGGGGTGTTCGGGGCATGGCCCCGGTGCCCGGGGCGGGCTGTAACGATATTCATGCTGGTTGGTCATCGGTGGCCTTGAGAGGGTGTAGTGCTGGCGAGGTCAGCTGGCCCGTGTGCGGTGGGTGGCGGTTTTGCTGGTGCGCAGGCGGTAGGACTGGGTGCCGGTTTCGATGATGTGGGCGTTGAAGGTGATTCTGTCGACGATGGCGGCGACGAGACGGGGGTCGGGGAAGACCGCACCCCATTCGCTGAAGGGGAGGTTGGTCCCAATCCCGATGGAGGCTTTTTCCTCTCTTTCGGTGATGATCTGGAAGAGCAGTTCGGCGCCGCGGGGGTCGATGTGGACGTAGCCGAGTTCGTCGAGCAGCAAAAGATCGAGGCGGCCGTAGCGGGCCACGACGCGGGACAAGACGCGATCGTCGGCGGCCTCGACCAGCTCGTTGATCAGTTTCGCGGTGGTGACGTAGCGGACCCGGCGGCCCTGCTCGCAGGCCGCCAGACCCAGACCGATCAGAAGATGTGATTTGCCGGTGCCGGAGTCACCGAGGCAGACGACGGGCTGTCCGGCGTCGAGGTAGGCCCCGCAGGCCAACGCGGCGAGTTGGGTTGGCTGGATCGTGGGGGCGGCGCTGACATCGAAGTCAGCCAGCCGTTTCAGGCGGGGGAATCGGGCCTCGGTGATGCGGCGGGTGTGGCGGCGGGCACCGCGTTCGTCGATTTCAGCGGCGAGGACTTCGGCGAGGAACGCCAGATAGGTCTGCCGTTCCCGCAGGGCGATCTCGGCTAGCCGCACGGCTTCGTCGCGGACGGTGGGCAGGTGCAGTTCGCGGGCGGCGGCGCCGATGGCGGCTTGTGCGGCCGGGTCGGACATGCTCATGCGCTGCTCCCGCTCAACAGGTCGTCGTAGCCGGCCAGCGACGGGGCGGGCCGGTCGTAGCGGGCCAGCGCCTCGATCGGGATCACTGGCGCGACCGTTGCGGCTGTGTGGCGGCGGGCCTCGATCAACACGACGTGCGGGTCGAGCTGGTCGGTCTCGACCGCGGTGCTCATCGCAGTGATCAACGCCTCGATCGGCACGCTGCGGTGCGCGAGCAACACCTCGATCAGTGCTTTGGTTCCGGCGGCGTCACCGCGAGCTCGGCGGGCGGCGTCCCAATATCGCTGATGGGTCACGGTGAACACGCCTGCCGTCTTGGCCTGAGCCAGCGCGGTCGCGCCCGGCAGAGCACCGGGTTTGACCTTGAGCACCTCCAGGTAGTGGTCCAACACGAGGACCTCGGCGTACTTGGCCACCGCCCGCTCGTGCCGGGCCACCACACTGGTCCCGTCCAGGACCTCAACAGTGGTCGCCGACAGGCGGGTCGACAGCCGGCGCCCGACGTAGCGGGCCGGGACCGAGTAGAACCGCTGCCGGACACAGATCCGCGCCTTGGTGTCCACCCGCGGTCGCAGCAACCGCGCGGTGTCGAACACCTCCGCGGGCAGCGGCGCCAGGGCAGGCAATTCGACGGCGAAGGCCACGCTGACCGTGACGGTGCGACCGGTGATCACCCGCGCGTCGTC
Organism: Pseudonocardiaceae bacterium; assembly: GCA_035640975.1. Lineage (GTDB taxonomy): Bacteria > Actinomycetota > Actinomycetes > Mycobacteriales > Pseudonocardiaceae. The sequence goes on along the minus strand of DASQVB010000437.1, from coordinate 1,517 downwards.
GACAGCATCCGCGGCGACGATGCGCTCGTTGAGCTCGACCAGCGAGGCCACCCGCGGGATCGGCACCAGATGCCGGCGACGGAACCGGCCGATCTCGCCCTCCACGCCACCCTTCTCGTGGCTGCCGTCCTTGCCCGGACGGCAAAAGAAACTATCGAAGCCGTAATGGGACCTCAGCGCGACAAACCGCTCCGACTCCTGGCGATCCCGGCCCTTGCACACCCGGATCACCGCCGGTTTGAGGTTGTCATACCGGATCCGGGCCGGCACCGCACCGAAATGCCCGAAGGCCAGCACGTGCCCTTCCAAAAACGCCTCCTGCGCCTGCGTGGCGAACGCGACGTGAAACGCCCGCCCCGAATGCGACAGGCGCATCACGAACAACCAGCACGTCATGAGCACCCCGGCAACCAGCGCCTGGAACTCCCCGAAGTCGACCTCGGCCTCGGCGCCGGGCAGATGGATCTGGGGCACCATCACCTCCACCCCGTCTAGACCCAGCTCGAGGCGTCGGCGGGCCACATACCGCGACACCGTCACCTCAGCCAGCTGCGCACCGTGCTCGGCGACCAGCCGCTGCCAGATCCGCCGCGCCGTATGCCGCTGCTTGCGCGGAACTTCCCGATCAGCGATCAACCAGCCATCGATCACCTCCGCCCACGCATCGATCGCCGGCCGCAACCGGCGCGCATAGGGCTTCCGCGGTGGCGGCACCGCGCTGGCCAACGCCTCGCGCACCGCCCGACGATGCACCCGATGCCGCTCCGCCAGCTCCCGGATCGACAACCCCTCCACCCGGCGATCACGCCGGATCCGCTCAAACAACTCCACCCGTGAACCCACCCCTGCCGACCTTCCTGCCGACCGATTTTCGGACAGGAAGATCACAAACAAGGTGGGGCCAACATTCGTGCAGACACGCCGACCCCACCACCCGGCAGCGCACCCACCCGGTGGGGCCAAACTTCACGCCGATTCAGGCCTGCCCCGGGGCCAGATCAGGTGACCACACTCAGCCAGCAGCACGCTATGTGAAAAGCCAGCCCGGGAGGGCGGCAAGAAGCATCCGAGCCAGCCAGCCGTCGCCCTGGGCACGCTATGGGCTGCAGACCCAGCGGCCTGATCCACATCCAACAAGTCAGAGGCATCAGCCCCGCCTGTTGTGGCGAAGCGAAGGTCGCGTCAGGCTGATCGGGCTGGGTCGTCCAGCGATGCGGCTGCCGGGTCGTCCGCCGGTCCGACGGGAGATCCAGCAGCGCTTCTGGCGGAAGATCGCCGAGGGGTCTTCCAGCGAGGACGCTGCGATCGCCTGCGGCGTGTCAATGCCCGTGGGGACGCGATGGTTCCGCGACGGTGGTGGCATGCCGAAGATCAGCTTGATCGCACCGTCGGGACGCTATCTGTCGTTCGCCGAGCGCGAGGAGATCGCGACCTTGCGGCAATACGTCCAGGACCGGCTCGCCGGCGCGGTCATGGCCCCCAACGGTGGCCCGGTGCCCGGCCCTGACGTGCGGTGG
>DASQVB010000436.1:0-2476 GCA_035640975.1 Pseudonocardiaceae bacterium | reverse complement strand
CCCCCCCGCCACGATGTCCCGCGTTGTGGATCCCTCCTGGGTGGGGGGCACCCCAGGGATCCTTGGCGGGCCGCGGTCCGACGGGGGAGGACGAACCACGGGCTTGCGCTCACCTGCCGGGTTCCATCGACCGACGAGGAGAGCGGTGACACACTCTCAGTCGCGCGGGTGGATCTCAAGACCTTCACGGGACCCGATTTGAGCGTACCCGATTGGCCTACATGTGCGGCATCCAGCTGGTGACGCCAAGGTCGGCCGCCGACGCCTGTTCGGGTCGGCGTGACGAGCTCGACGACTGCGGACAGCGCACAGTAACGCCGACGACACTGATAGCGACATCCAGTCAACGTATTGAGCCACTGCCGTCCGGCCGCACTGCACGGCTGCGACCGCGGCGTGTCGCGTCCAGAGTGTGGCGTCGGAGTGTCGAGGAGGAAATAGCCCAGTGCGCAGTCACGCACCGGATACGGTCGGTTGCACAGTGAGGTCATCCCCCGATCGGCTGCTTCGGCCGGTGGGGATCGCTGGTATGAACTGCGACCGGACTCACCGGTTGTAAGGTGGCTCGATCTCCGGGAGGTAAATAGACATGGGCATGGCAGCAATCCTGGCGGACTTGCCGGACATGTGGCGCAGCGCGCTGAACGCACATGTGCCTGACCCGCAGGGTCGCTGCTGGGCGTGCCGCGACAGCAATGGCGTCGCGGCATCGTGGCCATGCCTGACTCGGGAGGTCGCCGAGGAAGCCAAGTACCTGTACGAGGGCGGACTGCCAGGCACCTTCGGTGGTCGCCACGCCCGATGGTGAACCGGTCGATCTTTGTCTGATCTGCTGGCGAGACCGCCTGGATTCCCGGCGGATGAACGGATCTCCGAACTCGGACTACCGCAATACTCGGGATTACGCTGTGAGGCCGACCGGCGCATGATCGCTCGTGTGACACGAATCTACAACCGCAACAATGCAGCGCACAATATCGGCGATGTCGCAGTCGCATCTCTTGAACACCGCATACAGGCAGGGAACCGCTGTGCGACCAGCCTTTCCCGGGGGGCGGGGGAAGCGAGCGGCCAGCGGTTCCCTGCAACGACGGTGGGGTGTCAGCAGGGGGTTACGTTAACACCGTCGTTACGCGTTAATGTATGTGTAACATAGCAGTCACGGCCAGCGGCCGTTCGGGCTATTCGGTACACGAATTGATGGCCGTAGGGAAGAATATGACCCTGCCCTGGCGTCCTGGTGAAGGCGGGCGTCGCGGATCGTCGTCACGGCACCTGGCAGGCTGCGCAGTATGAGCCTGGGCACCCTGGTCTTGCTCCGCCACGGCGAGAGCGAGTGGAACGCCAAGAACCTGTTCACCGGATGGGTGGACGTGCCGTTGTCGATACGGGGCGAGCGTGAGGCGGCGCGAGCCGGCCTATTGATGCGGGCTGCCGGACTGCTGCCGGACGTGCTGCACACCTCGCTGCTGCGCCGAGCGATCAGCACCGCTTGCCTTGCGCTCGATACCGCCGACCGGCACTGGATTCCGGTGCACCGCGACTGGCGGCTCAACGAGCGTCACTACGGTGCTTTACAGGGCAAGGACAAGTCCCAGATCCGTGCGGAATACGGCGACGCGCAGTTCGCGCTGTGGCGCCGGTCCTACGCTGTCCAGCCACCACCGATCGAACCGGGCAACGAGTTCGGCCAGCACGGCGATCCCCGCTACGCCGGCGTCGACGTCCCCAGCACCGAGTGCCTGGCCGACGTGGTGGCCCGGATGCTGCCGTACTGGGAGTCGTCCATCGTGGCCGATCTGCGGGCCGGACATACCGTGCTCGTGGTCGCGCACGGCAACTCGCTGCGCGCCCTGATCAAGTATCTGGATGGGATCGACGACCAGACCATCCCCGGAATCACCATCCCGACCGGCATCCCGCTGCGGTACGACTTCGATGATCAGCTCCGCCCGATCACTCGCGGCGGGATCTACCTGGAGCCCGACGCAGCCATAGAATGCCTGACGGCCAACGGCGCCAAGGGGTGAGCCCAAGGGATGAACCCGTGGTGAACGGCGGGGGAAGATTTGCGGTGGAACCGCTGATCCGGTCACAGGCAGTGCTCCAGGTCTAGGACTTTCACCGGGTCCGGTGCTTACGATTGCCCCGTGACCCTCCCAGCCGTCGTGCTCGCCGCGATCGGTGTGCTGATGGTTGGGTTGATCTTCGGGTTCCTGATCGGCCGCCGCGCTCAAGCAACGGTGCCGCAGCAGTCCCCGGACGGTGCGTCCGCCGCCGACCTTGTCCAGCGGGTGGTGCTCTCCTCGCACAACGGAGTGGTGCTGTTGAACAGGTTCGGCGACGTGGTACTCGCCAACGCGGCCGCAGTCGAACTAGGTCTGGTTCGTGGGCCGCGTCCGGACGAGCGCGCAGGCAAGGCCGCCGAGCAGGTGCGCGCGACCGGTACGGTGGTCCAAGTTGATCTCTCTCCACT
>DASQVB010000435.1:0-2598 GCA_035640975.1 Pseudonocardiaceae bacterium | reverse complement strand
CTGCGGGTGGCGCCGACAATGCTGCTTAGTAGATCAACTTTGCCACCAAGGACGCGATCGGTGACCCAGCGGGCTGGGCGGTGGCTAAATGTGACTCCCGCTACCTCGGATGGAGGGTGAGGGAGGCGCGTGTCACCTGCGGCAGGTCCCTGGCCTGCCGGCGATAGCCGGACCGAGGAGTCGCAGGGGCCCCAGCGTCAAGCCGTTTACTCCCGATCCGTCCGGCCCCTCCGGACGTGACCTACTGCCACGGTGACGATTACTGCCCACACGATGATCCCGGCGGAGGGGCCGGACGGATCGGGACGCGGTAGCGGGCTTGACGCTGGGGGGGCGGCTCCGCACAATGCGCGCCTTCCTCTTCCGGACGCAACCACTGAAACTTCACAGCTGTGCCACCGTGTCGCGCCAGCCGCCCGGCGCGCTCGCGGAGCGGAGCGGGAGCGAGCGCATAGCCGGATGCAGCGGCGGCGCGTCCGGGCCGTGTCGGCCCGGCTTGAAGACGTACAGAAAGTCATCACCAACCAGAGCGGGCACAGAGCGGGCACAGAGCGGACACAAGACGCGGACGTCATGAAGCCACGCTCTGTGGCTGGCGCTGTGGCATCGCGTCAGCCAGTAATGCCCATCCATGCGGCAAAGCTGCTTAGGGTGTCTGAGCGCCGCCGTTCGGACCGTGCCAGGGTCAGCACGGTCTCGGCGACCATGGGGTGATACCGAGTCTGCTGTGGCGCGGTGCGCCGGGCGATGTTCAGTGCTTCCAGGGCCTTGGCGTGGTCACCATGTAGGAGCCAGGCACGGCCAAGGTCAATGTTGTGGTGGGCGACTCGGGAACGCATGGTTCCCGGTGGCAGCGGATTACTCGTGTCGCGGGTCACTGCGGTGGTGCCGTCTTGCATCTCGACGGCCGCGGCCACCGAGTGAATCTGCACGTTGGGCGTGCAGAATGCGGTGTCGTAAAGGTTGGCGTGCAACGGTAAGTGAGACGCCAGGTCACGTGCCTCGGCGAGGTGGGCATCTGAGGTTGCGGCGTTGTGCTTGCGGGCAGCGATGATCGCGCTACGCAGGTGCATCGCGCCTCGCGCTGACAGCGCCTCGGGACTGGTCGGCTGGTCTGCGATGGCTTCCTGAGCACGGGTCACGATGCGCTGTGCGGTGTCATATGCGCCTCGGTACATCAGGGGTAGGGCCCGCTCCTGGTCGCACAGTGCCGCGAGCAGCGGGTCACCGGAGAATCGGGCTGCTTCGGCGGCCCGCTCAGCTGCTTGGCTGACTAGTGGTGAGGCCAGGCGGTGCAGGCAGATCACCACGCAGCCATAAAGGGTGGCCAGCAGGTGATGAGCGCGCTCGCTGTGTGCGCCCGCGGGTGCCAGGGCGGCGGTGGTGTGCAGCTCGGCCAACAGTGACGGCATGAGTGCCGAGGATTCGTGGTAGCGGCTGCGTCGCTGTAACTTAGCGATCTCGTCCACCCGGGCCGCGAGCACGTCCAAATCAGGCGGACGGTACGCCGTTACGCTCGCCGGACCCTCCATGACGGCGGTTTCGACTTCGGCTATGTGGTCACGTTCGGCGCCATAACGCAGGCTGGGTTGGTCATACAGCTCGGCGACGGTCGTGCGCAGCGCCGTGGCCACCGCTGCCGTGAACGCCGGGGATGCCGGTGCGCTGCCCTGTTCCACTTTGCGTACCAGGGACAGTGACACATGCGCCCGGTGGGCAAGCTGGGCCTGGGTCAGGCCGTTGAGCTTGCGCCGCTCGGCGACACGTGCACCAACACCGACCGGCTGTTTCGACACGTCCACCTCCCGCTGCGGTTCGCACCGAATGCTACCGGCGGCTGTCGAGGGTTACTGCTTGTCACTGCTTGGTCAGTTCGGTCACTGCCCTCACCCTACCGTCGGTTAAGTGATCTTCGCTGGTCCGCGACCATGTCCAGCTGGTCCGGGCAGTGCCTACAGGTGAGCGCAGGGGACGATGGACGAATCGATCATGCAGCGCGACAACGAGCGTGCTCGGGTGGTGGTGGAGGGTCGGCTCACCGATGGGGGCGGCCTATGCACGCTGGTGGCAGTACGTTACCGCTCGCCGCGGTGCTGGATTCTGTATCCGCACGGTGCAGGCAAACTCGGAGTCGTGCTCGGCGAGCAGGACGCGGCCACCCTCGCTCAGGGCATCGCCGCCAGCGACTGATGAACTGCCCTACCGTGCGTTGGGCGTGTTACCCACTCGACGGCGACCTCCATGCGGTCGGTCGGCCGGGGTGACGCTGAGCTGACCCGTTAACGTCGCCCAGCCCCCGCATAGCACCGGGTTACTTCGCGGACGCTCCAACCGGGTTGTACGCGGGCGGTGACGTATTGGCGCTTTATTGTCACTTCAGGTCACCAGAGCGTCGTACTCTGTCCATGCCTGCCGTATCGACAGGTACCTACCCCGTTGAGCGGGGTTGTTGAGACGTCGTGGCGTGATAGGCGCGCAGTAGCCGCGCAGCGAACATCCGCCGCTGCACGACGTACCCGGCTTTGCGGCAGACCGCTCCGGGCCTCCCTCCTTGTCGCCACATCCATCGCGGCTCTTTCTCGGCGGCCCCGTGGCCTG
>DASQVB010000434.1:0-9768 GCA_035640975.1 Pseudonocardiaceae bacterium | reverse complement strand
CCAGGTGCTGGTGCGCCTCGACGGCGAACCGGCGCGGCAGCTCAACGAACTGGAATGCGCGGGCGGAATGGTCTGGGCCAACGTCTATCAGGACGACCGCATCCTGCGCATCGACCCCGGCACCGGTGCGGTGACCGGCGTGGTCGACGCGTCCAGCCTGCTCAGCGCGTCGCGGCAGCCCACCGCGGGTGTGTTGAACGGCATCGCAGCGATCCCGGGCACCGATGAATTCCTCGTCACCGGCAAGAATTGGCCGTCGCTGTTCCGGGTTCGCTTCGTCCCGTCTTGATGGCACCCCAGGGTGTGGGCTTCAGGCGCTACCGGTGGTGCAGGATGGGCACGTGACACGGCCCCGATCCCCATCCGGCGGCGAGCATCCCGGCTCCCGCGGGGCCCGTTGGGTAGGCCGCGGGCGGCGCTGGGTACCAGGTGATCCCGGTTCCAGCCCGACCGGCACCCCACCGTCGTCCCCGGCCTGGGGACCGGCGACTCCACCTCCACCGTGGAGCGACCGGGGCGCCAGTCGCTGGCTGCCCAGCGATCGGTATGTCCCGCTCGCAGCGGATGACTCGGCGGCGGCTCCAGTGCCCGGATCGAGTGGGCCGCCGCGCCCGCGCAAGATCACCGTCACCCGGGTGGCGGCCTGGCGGAGCAGGCAGCTGGTCGGAGGTGGTGTGCGGCGCTTCCACCAAGCCACCACGGCCGACGGAGCGGGCCGATCCGGGCTGTCCGCGCTGACCTACACGACGATGGCGGACTACGCGGCCAGCGCGGCCATCGCCATGGCCTTGGCCAACACGCTGTTCTTCGCGGCGGCCACCGCGCAGAGCCGGGCCAATGTGGCGCTCTACCTCCTGATCACAGTGGCACCGTTCGCGGTGGTCGCCCCGGTGATCGGCCCGTTGCTGGACCGCCTGCAGCACGGCAGGCGGGCCGCGATGTCGCTGTCATTCGCCGGCCGCGCTCTGCTGCTGATCGTGATGGCCACGCACGTCAACGATTGGTTGCTCTACCCGGCGGCGCTGGGCTTCATGGTGTTGACCAGGTCCTTCGGCGTGCTCAAGGCGGCAGTGACGCCGCGATTGCTTCCGCCCCAGATCACGCTGGTGAAGGTCAACTCGCGGCTCACCGTCTTCGGGCTGGTCGCCGGCGGGGTGTCGGGTGCGGCCGCCGCTGGGGTGGCGGCGTTGACCGGTTCGGCGGGTGCCCTGTATTTCACTGCGGTGGTCTGCCTGGCAGGGGCCGCGCTATGCCTGCGCATCCCGTCCTGGGTAGAGGTGACCGAAGGAGAGATCCCGGCCTCGCTGGCGGTGGCGAGCACTGACACCGCTGCCCGGCGACGGCAGCCGATGGGTCGCCAGGTGGCGGTCGCGCTGTGGGGCAACGGGACCGTGCGGGTGCTCACCGGGTTCCTCACGCTGTTCGTGGCGTTCGCGGTGAAGGCGCAAACCGAGGGTTCACCAGAGCGGCAGCTGCTCCTGCTCGGCGTCGTCGCGACGCTCGCCGGGGCAGGCAGCGTCCTCGGCAGCGCGGTCGGTGCCCGGATGCACTTCGGCAAACCCGATCAGGCCATCCTCAGCTGTGTGGCGGCCGGGCTCACGATGGCGGTGCTCGCTGCGCTGGTGCCAGGACTCGCCGTCGCGGCCGTCACCGCCTTGGTAGCAGCAACCGGCAGTGCGATCGCCAAGGTCTGCCTGGACGCGGTGATTCAGCGGGGGGTGCCGGAGGCCTCTCGCGCCTCGGCTTTCGGCCGCTCGGAGACGGTCCTCCAGATGGCTTGGGTGCTCGGCGGCGCGCTGGCCGTGCTGTTGCCACCCGTCTACTGGATCGGGTTCGCCTCGGTCTCAGCGCTGCTCGGCCTGGGCGTGGCACAGACCGTGCTGGTCCGACGCGGATCGTCGCTGATTCCCGGGTTCGGCATGGGCACCTCGCTGCGCGGGTATCCGGCTACCCGCCGGGTCGACCAGCAGACTTGACGGCGTGTCGATACCAGTCACGGATCCAGCTCGCGGGCGACGGCCCGCACCACCTCCGCGACGCGCTTGGTATTGCGACGGTCAGGGTAGCGACCGCGCCGCAAATCCGGTTGCACCCGCGACTCCAGCAATTTGATCATGTCATCGATCAGGCCGTGCAGCTCTTCGGCTGGCCGCCGCCGGGCCTCCGCCACTGACGGTGGCGGTTCCAGTAACCGCACTGACAGGGCTTGCGGGCCGCGCCGCCCATCGGCCACTCCGAACTCGACCCGCTGTCCAGCCTTGAGGTCGGTCACCCCGGTTGGCAGCGCGGTGGCCCGCACGTAGACGTCGGCACCACCGTCCTGGGTGACGAAGCCGAAGCCCTTGCCCGCGTCGTACCACTTGACCTTGCCGGTCGGCACTGACCTCACCGTTCCCTCGTGGAATACCGCCTGCCGGGAGTGCGCGACCAGCAAGCCGAACGCGCCCCGAGCGCACCCGGGACGCGTAGGCCCCACCTTACGACCTCCAGCCACATTTCGGGCGTTTCTTTCCCGCCACGTGGATGCTTGTCGCTGTCGTTGGCCGCCCTGGGCAGCGACATGGATGCTTATCGTTGTGTCCTCACGCGGCTTGGCGGCCCTCCAACGCCGCCCGGACGGTGTACACCAGACGACGAGGCTCATGAAGGTGCTTCGCGGTGACGAAGACGACCTCCCAGCCCGCGGCGTGCAGGCGATTCAACCGATCGCGGTCCTGCCCCACCTGCAGCGGTGCGCCGTGCCACACCCCGTCGTACTCGACGGCGAGCCGGCGCTCGGGAAAGGCGAGATCCGCCCTGCCCACCAGGCAGCCGCGATGATAGCTGCGGTACTGCACCTCGGGGCACAACCCGTCCAACACAAGGTGCACCCGCATTCGCGACTCGGGATGCGACTCAGCTCCCGAGTCGGCCAGTTCGAGCGCACGGCGGGCGTCGACGATCCCCCGGTCGTGCCGCCCGATCAGGTAAAGCTGCATTTCCCGTTGGCCGACCAACCCCGCCCGTAGCGAGGCATCTAGATCGGCCACTGCATCGGGCAGGGATCGATCGAGTAGCAGGTCGAAAGCCATCCGCCGACGGGTCGCCAGCCGGATTCCGGACCACGTTTCAGTCTCATCATCGCGGACCTCACACCGCCGCAAGTCCAGACCGGCTCGGCGGAACACGCGGGTACGGAGTCCGACGACGGCTTCGACGGGGTCCTCGGTTCGCGCCAACGGCAATCCTCGCAATGTGGCGGCTGACCTGCCGGTGATCATTGCTTCGGTGGGCAAGATCAGTGCCGCACCCTCGCACCGCACCTCGTGGGTCAATGGCAGCGCCGCTGGCACGTAGACATCCCGGAAGATGCGCCGAAATCGTGGTCCTCGCAACTGGCCCGGAGTCAGTGTCCCCGTCACCACCGCTTCCGAGCCACGAAACGGTCCATCCAGGTCTTCGAACCCCCAGCGTGTCCCCATGCCAGAAACGTCTCGCGGGAACCGCCAACTGTCCAATCGCTATCCACAGGTTTGAGAGTTGTCCACAAGCATCGAGCCAGCGCATCGCGCCTTCCGAGGGCGACATGGATGCTTATCACCGTCCAGGTGCCTTCCAGACAGCAACAAGCATCCATGTCGTCCTTGAGGGGAGCGCTCAGTCGTCGGAGGGATCATCGACGATCGTCGGTGCGATGTACCAGTCCCTATCGGTCAATACACTGGCGCAACGGGGACACGTTCCACGCTGCTGGCGGGCGGTGCGGACCGCCGACCACTCCTCATTGAGCTGGCGGCGTTCCTCGGCCTGCCGCCGAAGCTGGGGTTGTAACGCCTGAGTGGTCCAGGTCGTGCCGAGCAGCATCCCGAGGCAGATCAGCAAGATGGCGCCCAGCACCTCAATGGTCACCGTGCTCTGCGGTGCGTTCCGCCACGACGTCTGGCTCCCTGACCGCGGCCTACCGGCCGGGCTTCGGGGAAGCGTGTCGCGCTCCGGTGAGATGTCGACATGATCGCCTGCCCCTTCCTCGGTGACACGGGATACGGTGAAGTGCGGGCCGTGTGAGTCCAGCCGTCAGAGTAGTCTGACATCAGACGTCTGTCGACTCATCTGTAGGGTCAGACGCCAGACCCGTGTAAGGTCTGGTCGGACAGTCGTCTGTGCAACGTCCGCACCGACTGGCGTCCGGTTCCAACGCAGAACGGGTAGCGACGATGTCCGGCCGCCCGTCGTGCGTGCGTCGCCGCCGCATGAGCACTGGGCCGTATGAGAACTGGGCTACGACCAGGACAGGAGTGGCGATGAGCAGTGGACGTGACGGCAATGGAAAGACACCGCGCGTCGCGCAGTGGGAGCTGCGGTTGGACGCTCGTTTACCACTACCGGAAGTGATCGAGGAGAAGCTGCGCGAGCTCATTGAGAGTGGTGTGCTTCCTCCCGGGGAGCGTCTGCCGAACGAACCAGAACTCGCCCGGCGGATGGGGGTGGCGCGTAGTTCGGTACGAACCGCATTGCAGCGCCTCGAAGTTCGGCGGGTGGTGGAAGTGCGACGGGGACGAGGCTGGTTTGTCCGACGAAAGCCGGCGGACTACCTACCGGGTGACTTCATGGAGTGGCTCTCTGAGCGACGCTTCCGGATCGGCGAACGGCTTGAGGTCCGGATGGCCCTGGAAGGTATGGCCGCGAGCCTTGCTGCGGCGCGTGCCACCGAAGGCGAGATCGATGACATCGCAAAGCTCAGCAAGGACCACCTTGGAGCCTTCGCCGACGTGGATGAACTGGTCAGGACTGACGAAGCCTTCCACGACGCCATCTTCCGCGCGAGTCACAACGAGCTGCTGCTCGCGACGTATCGCATGCTGGTTCCAGAGCTCACGGAGTGGCGCCGACGGAGTTTTACTAGCCGTGGAGTACCGGCGCGCTCCGGGACCGAGCACGACAATGTTGTCAACTTCCTCAAGCGGAATGACCCGGCTGGCGCCCGCGCCGCGATGATGACCCATCTGCTGAACGCCTACCACGAAATCCAGTCGGCCGACGATGGAGGAGACGGGCCGGCACATCATTTGACCACCTTCGTGGGCGTTGAAGACGAACCGGAGTGGCACCACCGCTGATCCCCGACCGGCGATCGGCTGGCGCGCCCCGCGCTGTGACGTCAGGATGTTGTGACCGGCGGCGGCACAGGCGGGGGTTTGAGTGACGGTATCCGTGGCCCTTTCGGTGTTCGCGGCCGCATTGCTCGCGGTTGCCTTCACCGCGGCGCTGCTGGTTGTGGCCTACCGGCGGGTGTTACGTCACCGCTTGACTGACGAGCTGGTCCGGCTCTCGGGGCCGTCAATAGTGGAAGCATTATTGCCGCAGCAGGTGATGACCACGTTCCTGTCGAAGATCTACGGCGACAGCGAGGCCATCCGCGATGTCGTCGCCGGCGTGCTAGGCGGTGAGGGCGTCGAACCCCATGGTGCTGACCTCACCATCAGTACCCATACCACCGTGGACTATGAGCTGCGCGCGATTGACCATCAGAACATAGAGCTCATTTCCACGGTGACCTACAGTTTCAAGGAAAATGTGACCGACCACAGGTTTGTCATCTTCGCCATGTGCGACCCGCTACTTCGTGACTCCATCACACTCGCCTGCCGGCTGCCGCTGTTTGAATCGTGGTTCGTACCCGACCAGTCGCTGTTCGAGCAGTCTGTGGACGCGATGCTCCCATCGGTGAACATTGGGATCCGTTACACGGATCTCGACGGGGATCACCACGATGTGTCGCTCGCGAAGGTCCAGCTGGCGGAGGTGAGCTTCCGCGACTGGCCCGAATTCTTGACCTTCTTCCGCGGACCGGTCGGAACGATGTCCCGGCAGAGTCCCGCGCAATACCTGGGCACTCTGCGAATCTTCGAATGCGACCTCGGCGAGCTCACCGATGTCGACCACGCCGTCGGCTCGGTGAAGAACCTGTCTCTTCGCTCAACGACCCTGGGGCGAATGGACGACGGCTTTTGCTTCTGGCAGGCGCCTTATCCATGCTACGTCGAGCGCATCAGCTTCGACGCGACGGCGCTGGCGATCGACGGTGCTTCCTGGCTCTTCCAGGTCGTGCCCTTCACCTTCCGGTCAGCCATCGCGACGGGAGGATGGACCCCCGCAGAGCAACTGAAGGACCTGACCGTACGCTCCTGGCTGCTCCCCGGCCACGGCGTCGCCCTACTGTGGAAGCCCTCCGCCCATGACCACACCACCTTCGGGTCCATTCCCGAGATGTGACGTTCCAGCAGTGCACGCCTCGATCGCTCCGTCGGACGTACTTCAGCGGGAGCGGCGAGGTCTGTATCAGCTCGCCGCCGAGCTCCTAGTTCCTGACAGTCCGCAGGCACTCGATCCCGATGTCATTGACAGTCCGCTGTCGCGCCATCAAATCGGCGATGCGCTGGCCGGTCGCACGAGGCTCCGGTGCTCCACATTGGTCGGCATCAGCGCCTTGGCAGCTACCGACAGCAGCACCCAAGGCCCACGAGCGGTATCCCGTCCCGAGGCGAACACCCTACTCGCGGAGGCGTTGGAGACCATAGGAGTCGAGTTGGGCCGTCAGCAGGCGGCGGGTAGGCAGCCTGAGTTGCTCACCGAGGCCAACGGCGAGCGCTTCACCACGGCGCTCGCGGTACTGCGCGATGGTGTAGCTCTTGCTCGGTCGGTGAGCTCCGAGCTGATCGAGGATCTGCTCCCCCATGTCGCGCTGGTCGGGATCATCGACCCCCAGCGAGCTGGACGGCTGGCCTCCGCGTCTCCTCGTACGTTTCCCGGATTGGTCCTGCTGAAGGGTCCGGATTCAGCCATCGAGGTGGTGGAGGCACTCGTACACGAAGGCGCGCATCAGAAACTCTTCGATCTGGCTATCACCCGAGACCTGCTCAACGCCGACTCCGACCGCTGCCCACCGTTTCATCCGCCGTGGGCACCAAAGGAACACCGCTGGCCACTCGAGCAAGCCCTCGCCGCCTGGCATGCATATGCGTGTCTTGCTTGGTTCGCTCATGACGCGGGCGTCATGGCGGGAGAGCGTGCAGTCGGGACTGGCTCCTTGCTTCCGGTGGCGCATGAGCGGAGCAAACTCCTCGGCCAATGGTTACTGGACAAGGGTGATTACCTCGGCTCCGACGCCCATACATTGTTGAACGGCCTGATCGGGAGACGGCCGCGCACCGCGCGCACTACTGCGACCTGTTCCGGTGCGGTGGCCACGGACTACACCGTCGACACCCGGTTGGAGTTTCGCCGCTGTGGCTCGTCCGACCGGGTGCTCGTGGGGCGCCCATCGCAACCCCCCCAGCTTTACTGGGTCAGTAATGACGCGGCGGCGCTGCTTGAGCTCCTCGGTCAGCAGTCCCTTGACGAGGTTTATCACGCCTTCGCTCAGCGGTGGGGTGTGCAGCGACTCGAAGCGACTCACCATCTGACCACAATGCTTGCTGATCTCTCCATGTCAGGACTCGTGACAACAAGAGGTACGAAGGCCACTAGCCAGTGACACAAAGTCGCTAAAATCTGAATATTTAACCGCGTTGGCCGAATGCTCAACGCCGTGATCATCTCTGTAGTGGTCCCAGCTGTCAGTGGCACCGCCACGATCGCGCTCGTGGCGCGGTTGGTCCGTCGTTCCAGGTCGCCGGCGATCACTGGCTCAGTGGCCGTATCAGGCGCGGACCGCGGAGCGCAGGCTGGAACGGATCCAACCAGCGAGGCGACCACGGAAGAACCCGGGCCAGGTACGGATATCTGCCCGTGACACAACGTTGCTAACATCTGATATTTCGGTGGCCGTGCCACACGTGTACGAGGGGGACAGACTCTGATGACCATGCAAGGCAGTGCACCGGCCAAGCACTCTGTGCGGGTTGACTGGTTCCGGCGTGATCCGGGCGGCACCACGATCTTCGTCCTGCCAGCAGACGACGGTGGCACATCGCAACCGGTCGTCGAGCGTGACGGCGACGTCACCCGAGGCTGACGCCTACGGGCCACTGCAGCCCTCGCGTTTCGCCGTCCGCGTGTCGGGCTCACGTGCGCAGTGTGTACGACTGTCGTGTTCGAGACCCTTAGCCATCAGCCAGCTCCATTAACAGCAGGTGCGGAGTGAAGCCGTCAGATATCCCTCACATGCGGCCCTGAGTCGCCCACAAACAAATAGAGGCGAACCTCTTACGGCTAGCAATCAGACGACAGCAAGTAGTAATATAGAGCTGAGCGATTCGCAGGTAAACTAATGTGGATGACAATGTGGCGCAGGTACTCGAGTGCAAAGATTCGATCACCAGCGGAAGCCGGTTCTGCGCCACAACTATGGCGGACTGAGGGCGCGCTTCTATCCCCGTTCAGTCCGGACTGACAACCAATATGTGAGCGTGATTGGAGGCTCCACGGTGGTGACCGTGCGGTACTTCGCCGCGGCACGTGCCGCTGCGGGCTTACCCAGCGAGGACATCGATATCCGCGACGGCGCCACAGTGGCGGACGCTCTGGAAGCGATTGCCAGCCGGCATGGGGAGGCACTGCGCAAGGTGTTGGCCGCCTGCAGCTTCCTCGTTGATTCGGTCGCGGTGCGGGACCGCACTACGCCGCTGCGGCCCGGTGCCGAGCTGGACGTCCTACCACCGTTTGCCGGCGGCTGAGACTGGCACCAACCTGCGACCGGCATCAGCGTGCGGACTCACGGGCAATTGACCCATTCTTCCGAGCCGTCGGTGAACTCCTGCCGCTTCCAGATCGGCAGCTGCAGTTTGACCTCATCAACCAGCGCCGCGCAGGCCGCGAAAGCCTCCGCACGGTGAGCCGCCGACACCGCACAGGCCAGCGCAGAGTCGCCGATCTCCAGCGGTCCGATCCGGTGACTGACAGCCAGCGCCTGCACCTCCGGATGGGCCGCCGCGATCTGGGCCGCTACCCGGGCGATCACATCTGGAGCGCCGGGATGGCTGGAGTACTCCAACGCGCGGACCTTCCGGCCACCGTCATGGTCGCGGACGACGCCGGAAAAGCTCACCACTGCGCCGGCGTCCGGGCGGGTCACCAAGCGGGCATGCTCCTCGACGTCGAGCAAATCCTCGGTGACCACTGCCCGCAGGACCTCGCCCAGGGCTGCGGATGCCGACTCGTCATGGCTGGGAGCATGGCCGTGGCCATGGGGGGGGCCAACAGGTTCACCAGTGCCGCTGCCGACGTGGTCGGCACCGTGCAGTTGTTCGACGGCGTGATCAAGGACCCCGTCGAGGACCCCTAGGCCGTCGCGTACTCCACCGGTAGAGCCGGGCAGATTGACCACCAGGGTGCGCCCGGCCACCCCAGCCAGCCCGCGGGACAGCACTGCCGTGGGCACCTGGGGCAACCCAGCCGAACGGATCGCGTCGGCCAATCCAGGCAGGCTCCGATCCAGCAGCGGCGCTGTGGCCTCCGGGGTGCGGTCAGTGGGACTGATTCCGGTGCCGCCGGTGGTCAGCACCACATCGACCGCGTCGGCCACCGCCACCGCCACCGCGTCGCGTACCGGCGATCCGTCTGGTACCACCACGGGATCCGGAGTCTGGTAGCCGCGCTCGGACAGCCAGTCGACGATGACTGGACCGGTGCGATCGGGATACACCCCAACAGCCGCACGGTTGGAAGCCACCACGACCACGGCGCGGCGGGTCGTTGTTGTCATCGGTTCTCCTGACGCGTCCACAGCCCGGTCTTGCCACCTTCCTTGCGCTCCACCCGCACCGCGTCGAGCACCGCGGCGGGGTCGAC
>DASQVB010000433.1:0-5171 GCA_035640975.1 Pseudonocardiaceae bacterium | reverse complement strand
GCCGCTACCCGAGCGCACCGACGTGGCGGCGGTCTTCGACCTGGAAGGCACCATCGTGGCCTCCAACGTCGTCGAGTCCTACCTATGGGCCCGGCTGACCACGCTGCCGCGGTCCAGCTGGCTCGGCGAGCTCGCCGATCTGGCTCGCTGCGCGCCGCGCTATCTCTATGCGGAGCGCCGGGACCGTGGTGAGCTGCTGCGCGCCTTCCTGCGCCGCTACGCGGGTGTGCGAGCCGACGAGCTGCGGGCACTGGTGACCGAGGTGCTCGGCGACGCACTGCTGCACCGGGTGATGCCCGAGGCCACCCGGCAGATTCGCCGCCACCGCGCGGCCGGGCATCGAACCGTTCTCATCACCGGCGCAGTAGATCTGCATGTGGAACCACTGTCGGTACTGTTCGACGAGGTTGTGGCCAGCCGGATGCACGCGACAGACGGCGTGCTGACCGGATTCCTGGAGACGCCGCCCATGGTCGACGAAGCCCGCGCGGCGTGGCTGGAGCAGTACGCCCAACGCCACGGACTACAGCTGGACCGCTCCTATGCCTACGCCGACAGCTACTCCGACCGCCCTTTGCTGGAAGCCGTCGGCCACCCGCATGCGGTCAACCCGGATGCCCAACTGTTCCGCCACGCCCGGCGGCAGCGCTGGGTGGTGCACCGTTGGGGATCTCACACCGGCGGGCTCCTTGAGGTGATGCTCGACGTGATCAGGGTTGATACCACAGCCGGTGTCCGCATCAGGGGAGCGCAGCGGTGAACCTGACCCTGCAATATCACCGCTCGGCTGGTCGCTACTTCGCCGCCCGCGCGGTCAGTGGCACCCGTGCCGGAAGCCGGCTGGCGGGCGCGCTCGCCGGCAACATGGCGCCACTGCGTCTGGTCGAGCAGCCCGACCCGGACCTGCCGAGCGAATCCTGGAGCCGGATCGAGCCGGTGTTGTCGGGTATCTGCGGCTCTGATCTCAGCTTGCTCACCGGCCGGTCCTCGCCCTATCTCGGACCGTTGACCTCAATGCCCTTCGTTCCCGGTCATGAGGTGATCGGGCGCACCCTCGACGAGCTGCCCGGCCTGCCTCGAGGCAGCCGGGTGGTGATCGACCCGGTGCTGCGGTGTGCGGTACGCGGCGTACCGGCCTGCCCGGCCTGCATCGCAGGGCAGACCAGCCGCTGTGATCACATCACCACCGGAAAGCTGTCCGCCGGGCTGCAGACCGGTTTCTGCGCCGACACCGGGGGCGGTTGGAGCCGCCGCATGCTCGCGCACGCCAGTCAGCTGCATCCGGTGCCCGAAGCGCTGCCTGATGAGATCGCGGTGCTGGTGGAACCCTTGGCGTGTGCCATACACGCGGTGCGCCGGGTACCGATCAACCCGGGTGCGTCGGTGCTCGTGATCGGTGCGGGCACCGTGGGCCTGCTGACCGTGCTCGCACTGCGCAAACTCACCGCAGCCGGTGAGGTGCATGTCATCGCCAAGCACCGACACCAGGCCGACCGCGCACTAGAGTTGGGGGCTACAAACATCGTCGACTCCGACGGCACCGTCAGGGCACTGCGCCGCAGCACCGGAGCTTTGCTCGTCGAACCCGAGTTGGGGGCGGGCTACCTGCTCGGTGGCATGGATCTGGCCTTCGAGTGCACCGGGGCGGCGGTGGGACTGGACACCGCGTTGCGGTCGCTGCGCGCCGGAGGCACGGTGATCGCATCGGGGATGCCCTCAGGTGGGGTGGATCTGACCCCACTGTGGTACCGCGAGCTGCACTTGGTCGGGGCATACGCCTCGGCAGTGGGAGACGAGCCCGAGGGGGGCGATTTCCCCGAAGCCATCGCGCTGGCGAGATCAGCACCGCTAAACGGTTACGTTGATACCAGGTACCCGCTGGAACGCTGGCGTGATGCCCTCGATCACGCCGCCGCGGCCGGCCGGCTGGGCACGATCAAGGTCGTCTTTGCGCCCAGCTGAGGTTAAGCGCAACGCCGCGGACAGGAGCAGGTGAGAGTGTGGGCAGACCAGGTTTTGTGCTCGACGTCGACGAGCGGACTCCCCCGCTGCTGATGCATGAGGGTGAGGGATTCCGGCTGGAGCGCCTGCCACTGGGCAGCCGGGTGATCTACCCACCGGAATCGCTGCCGGGCATCGTCGACCTCGAAGGTGCGATCCGGCACGCCTTGGCGCACCCGCACGGCAGCGACCCGCTGCCCGAGTTGCTGCGCCCCGGAATGCGGCTGACCATCGTGTTCGACGATCTGTCGCTACCACTGCCACCGATGCGGACCCCCGATGTCCGCCAGCGGGTGATCGAGCAAGTCCTGGAAATGGCCGCCGCCGCCGGTGTGGACGATGTCGAACTCATCGCCGCCAATTCGTTGCACCGGCGGATGACTCCAGCGGAGCTGCAGCGCACCGTCGGCGAGCGGGTCTTTCGCGCCTTTCACCCCGACCACCTGCGCAACCACGATGCCGAGGACCCCGATGACCTCGCGCACCTGGGCACTACACCGCACGGCGAGGACGTGGAGATCAACCGCCGGGCCGCGGAGAGTGACCTGATCGTCTACGTCAACATCACGCTCACCGCGATGAACGGCGGCTCGAAGTCAGTGTCCGTGGGGCTGGCCAGCTACGCCAGCCTGCGTCACCACCACAATGTGCACACGCTGCGGCACTCGCGTTCGTTCAACGATCCGCCGAACTCGGCGATGCACCACTCTTATGACCGGATGGCCGATCTGATCGGCGGCCACGTGCCAGTGTTCACCATCGAGACAACGCTGAACAATGAGCCGTTTCCCGCCGCTATGCGCTTCCTCACCCGTCGCGAGTGGGAATGGAATCTCACCGATCAGGCCAGCTATCTGGCAGTCAAGCGGAGCAATGAGCTGGTCCCGGCCAAGCTGCGGCGGCGGATTTGGCAGGCCACCGAAGCGCCGTATGGCGTCACCGGGGTGCACGCTGGCGCACCAAGCAAGGTGCACCCGCAGACCCTGGCGGCGGTGCAGCGCCAGCAGCTCACCGAGGTGCAAGGCCAGGCTGATGTGGCGATCTTCGGGTTGCCCTACATCTGCCCCTACAACGTCAACTCGATCATGAACCCGATCCTGGTGATGTCGCTGGGACTCGGTTACTTCTTCAACCTCTACCGGGGGAAGCCGATCGTGCGCCAAGGCGGGGTAGCGATCTTCTACCACCCGATGCCGCCCGACTTCCATCCGGTGCACCACCCGAGCTACATCGACTTCTACGAGCTACTGGCCGAAACCACCGACCCGGTGATGCTGGAGACCAAGTACGAAAAGCAGTTCGCCACCGATCCGTGGTACATCCACCTGTACCGGACCAGCTACGCCTACCACGGCGTGCATCCGTTCTACATGTGGTATTGGGGCGCGCATGCCATGCAACACCTCGACGACGTGATCTTCGTCGGGGGCGACCGGTCGACCACCGCACGGTTGGGCTTTCGCGCCGCGTCCAGCTTGGCCGACGCGCTGGAGCTGGCTCGAGACACCGTAGGCTCGAACCCGCAGATCAGCTACTTGCACGCCCCGCCGATGGTGCTGGCAGACGTGCGATGAGTGGCCTGCGAGCCGAGTTGCGGCTGCTGCGGCACGGTCGCGACTGGCGGGGCCGGGCCCGGGTGCCACGCTCGGCGCAGCAGTGGAAACTGCCGGACAACGGGGACGACTTCCCCACTGCGTGGGCCCGAACCGCGGCGGCCGGGATGGTTCGCACTGCACTGCAGCAGGGCGTGCTCAAGCCGGTGACGTGGAGCCAGACCCGGCCGGTGGTGCACGGCCAGGAATACCTGGACAGTGTCCGCGGGCCGGCGATCTTCGTCGCCAACCACTCCAGCCACTTGGACACCCCGTTGATCGTGGGTTCGCTGCCACTGCGGATCACCAAGAAGCTCGCGGTCGGGGCGGCCGCTGACTACTTTTTCGATCTGCACGTCCTGGCCGCGGCCACCACCTTGATGTTCAATGCCTTTCCGGTGGAACGCCGAGGATCGCGACGGGGCCGCAGCCTGGCGGCGGAGCTGGTCGACGACGGCTGGAGCCTGCTGCTGTACCCGGAGGGCAGCCGCACCGTGGACGGCTGGCTCACCGGGTTCAAGCTGGGTGCCGCGCAACTGTGCGCGATGAAGGGGGTGCCCGCGGTCCCGATTGCGCTGCGCGGCACATTCGCCGCGATGCCCCGCGGGCGGCGCTGGCCGCGCCCCGGCAGACCCCAGGTCACCGTGCGGATAGGACGACCGCTACACATCCGGACCGACGAGAGCGTGCCCGAATTCCGCACCAGGCTGGCCCGCGCCGTGGCCACCCTCTGGGCCGAAGACGACCTCGGCTGGTATCGGGCCCTGCGGGCCGCAGCCGACGATTCGCTGGCAGTACCTACCACTTCGCGCAGCGTCCTGCCCACCCGCGCGGCATACCCGCGGGTTGGCGGGCAGGAGATCGCGGCCTGGCGCCGGGTCTGGGAGGCCACCCGCCCACCCGCCGAGGACGGTCCCCGCCAAGTCTGGACGGACTGAGTACTGCGTTACGGGGGCGGTTGGCGGGCGGAAACCGCGGCGTGGGGGGGTCTCCACGGGCAGGTCAAGACGCAGTTCGCCAGCCTGCTCGAAGTGGAACACCACGGGGTAGCGCAGCCCGGCGCGGACCGGGCTGCGCAGGCCCACGAGCAGGATCCGGACCGCATCGGTACCGGGCAGCGTGGCCGACGCGAGGGGACCCTGGTAGCCGGCAGTGAGGACCTGGTGGCTGGCCATCCTGGCGTCTCCGATGATGACGCCGAGGCGGGCGATGGGACTCGTGACGCGAACCAGCCAGTCGGGCCGGTCGCCCTCGTTGACAATGGTGAGTTGCAGTGCAGCCTCATCACCGGGGCTGGTACACGGTGTCCCCCGCGACGGGTCGGTCGAACCTCAACGCCGCATCGCGGACGACGATATCGCGACTCAATGATCGCGGTCGGATGCGGTGGTAACCCAACATGCCCCCTGAAGTCCGTTGATCTGATAGTTACCCACGATGCGGGTACGAAAACCGCACAGACAGTGGCTGGCCGTTTGATGAGTTCTCAGCACGGGTATGTCGGCGGAGGGTTCTACGGGAGTAGAAGGGAGAACCTTGGCGTGAGTAGCACCAGGGAGGTGGTCGCGTCCTACCCGG
>DASQVB010000432.1:0-4315 GCA_035640975.1 Pseudonocardiaceae bacterium | reverse complement strand
ACGAAGCTGATGACCACATTCAGCAGGATGATGGTCAGCGCAGGACGCGGGCTGCGGCGCAACCGCAGCAGCACCACCGCGAGCCCGCCCATCAACCCGAACACGGCGCCGGAGGCGCCCGCGACCGGTACATACGGGTTGGAGAACAGGAAGACCGCCAAGGCCCCGCCCAGCAGCGAGGTTAGGTACACCACCAGAAAGCGGGTCCGGCCCAGCACCTGCTCCAGATCCCGGCCGATCACCCACAGGGCAATCATGTTGAAGGCTAGGTGGATCGGTCCGATATGCAGGAAACCCGACGTAAGCAGCCGCCACCACGCACCGTCGGCCACCGCCGTCGGTCGTAGCGCCCACTGCCGGAAAAGCAGGGCGTCAAAGTTGCGGTCCAAGCTAAGGGCTTGCACCACGGTTACCGCGAAGATCAAGACGTTGATCGCTATCAGCCCCGGGACCACCACCGCGCGGTCGCTGGGCTCAGCTCCCGCCACAGTGGCGGCACGGGGCTGCGTGCGAGCGCCCTCAGCAACACAATCCACGCACTGGTAGCCGACCGACGCCTCGCGCAGGCAGATCGGGCAGGCGGGACGGTCACAGCGCGTGCAGCGCACCGAGGTCTCGCGGCCCGGATGCCGTACACATACTGGAGCGGTCACCATGCCGCCTCCGCGGGATAAAACACGTCGGCGGTCACCAGGTCACACTCCGGCCGGCTCGACCGTCACGCGTTCAATGACGACGTTGTTCACCGGACGGTCCCCGCGGGTCGCAGTCCTGGCGATGGCATCGACCACGGCGCGTGAATCCTGGTCGGCCACCTCGCCGAAGATGGTGTGCTTGCGGTTGAGGTGCGTTGGGGTGCTCACCGTGATGAAGAACTGGGAGCCGTTGGTGTTCGGGCCCGCATTGGCCATCGCCAGCAGGTAGGGCCGGTTGAACTGCAGCTCCGGGTGCGGCTCGTCGGCGAAGCGGTATCCGGGCCCGCCCTTACCAGTGCCGGTCGGGTCGCCGCCTTGGATCATGAAGCCATCGATCACACGATGGAAGAGGGAGCCGTCATAAAACGGCCCGGACAGCTCTCCCTTGGCGTTGCGCTGGGAGTAATCCTTGCTGCCCTCGGCGAGGCCCACGAAATTCGCCACAGTTTTCGGGGCGTGCTGCGGGAAGAGGGTCACGCGGATGTCACCCTCGCTGGTGTGCAGGATGACCTGCGTGTCGTTGGTCTTGACTTCAGTCACCGGACCTATCCTGCCATTACCCACGTTCGGTTGCGGGAGGGGCCAGACGGCATCGTCCGCCCAAGGGCACTCACGCAGGCGCGACCAGGAAGGTGAAGATGTTGAACCCGGTAAAGACGGTGAAGACCTATGCACGGGATGGACAGCAGGCCGGCGCCGCTGTGAACAGCAGCGTGCGGACCGTCCGCAAGCGTGCTGCCAGGGCCGGCAAGCAGGCTAAGCGGGTCCGCAAACAGCTTGTCGAGCAGCTGCCCGACCGCACCGCCGAGATCGCCAGAGGTGCCCGCAACGCCCGGCGTAGCGCTCAGGACTCGCTTACCGAGCGGTTGCTCGATGCCCGCCACGAGCTTGCTGCCCGGATCGAGCCCGAGTCTCGTCGCCGTAGGCGCTGGCCGTGGATGGTACTGCTGTTGTTTGGGATCGCTGGAGCGGCAGGAGCGGTCGTGCTGACCCGCAGGCCGCAACAGACCGAACCAGAAGAACTCCCTTTTCACCCGGCTGGACCGGTGAACTCGGCCTACAACGACCAGGATGCGGTGGGGAGAACTCCCTCTGGCAACGGCGTCGTCAGCGCCGGTCGCTCGTCGTCAAGCGCCGACTGACCGACTTCGTGAGCTGGAGACCCTGAGTTGCTGGAGACCCTGGGCTAGAGGCCCAGCGTAGCGATCACCTGTCCGGCGATTCGGCGGGCGCTGATCGTCTGTGGTTGGTTGGTCGTGACGACGACTGCGGTGCCGTGCCGGGCTACGGCGAACACCGCTCCGTCTGCGGTCGGCTGCGATCCTCCCGACCATCCACCGGGAAGCTCGGCCAGGTCGGAGGTGGCCACCGGAGCGGCGGCGTCAACCGTTGCCCGTGCCACTTCCGGCGTGTCCACCACGATCCAGCTGCGCAACTGAACGGCCCCGTCGCCACGAAGGAAGAAGCACGCCGGGTACGGCCGGTCCGCAGAGATCTGTACGGCGCCGACTCGTTCCCCGTTGACCGCTTCCACGGCGGCCGCCGGTAGGTAGTCGCACTGCCCTTCCGCGACCGGCCGCGGTGAGGGCAGTGCCGCCGGCGCCACCGCGGATGGTTTTGGAGGCAGCGGTGCGACCGTGGTGGGAGCGGTGCTGAAGCCGCCACAGGAACCGGTTGCAACGGCGATCAGTCCGCCCGCAAGAGCGGCCAGCACAGACTTGGGCGCCGGTCTGGGGTAGCGCGCTGCAGACATGTCGTCGGGCAGTGAACCACGCCCGGAATGACCCCCACGACGCGGGTGGTCCTCCCCCTCCAGGGCTCGTCGGCCCGGGCGTTGCCATGGTGGAACAAGTACGCACGGTAGCGGCCAGTATTTATTGGTGCACCCGTGTGGGGTGGGAATTGGCTCTAGAGGCTATCACGGTCACTGCCCGTGCCCCTGACAGAGGAACCGGCTGGGGGGAAGATCACGTTCGGGGAATAGTCGGGGTGCCGGTCGTATCTGCCTCGACTCCCGCATCGTTGAGCCGGTACCTGGATGCCCGGGGGTCAGCGACCGCCGGTGGCATCGAAGCGTCAAACGCCAGGTACGAGGGATCCACGGTCACTGACATGTAGAGGCCGTACCGCCCTCTCGCGGAGAGATCTCGACCGAGGAGGAACACCGGAACATGACGTCACGCACGCCCAGGAGGCATCGCCGCCTGGCTCTCATGGCCGCCGGGACGGCAGCCGCGATGGTTCTGCTGCCGGGTGCTGCCGCGGCGCAGGTAGCCCCCACCGTGCAGCAGTTCGCCGGCGCACCCGGTGACCCGGCGGTGCCCGGCGTGCCCAGCGATCCCAACACGCCGGCTGCGCCCGCTGCTCCCGATCTGGGCCAGGTTCCCGCATTGCCGGAGCTTGGCCTTCCCGGAGATCCCGGCGGTGCCGGCGCTCCGAGCCTGACCGGGGATCGCGACAATGATGATGATGTAGTCGACCGCGACGACACCGAGGACAGCGATCACCTCGATGATCCCGAGCCCCCCGATCACGCCTCGGGTGCTGTCGCCGACATCGACCTGCTCAAGGAAGACCTCCTCGAGATCACTAAGTACGACGCCACCATCGAGGATGACGACGAAGCGCACGCCGACTCCACCGTGCTTGGTCTGGGCGGTGACGCAATCTTCGGTTCCAGCGCGTCTTCCAGGGAGGGCGACGGCAGGGACAGCGAGAATCTGACCGAGGGGCTCTGCGATGGCACCAGCGGTGTGATCTGCTTGAGCTTGCTGTACAGCGATGCTGTCGCCGAAGAGGACGGCGACTCGTCATTGTCTGCCGCGCGTGCTGGTGTCTTGGCGCTGTGCCTGGGCGGTGGCGACGACGAGGACGGCGACGACGGTGACGATGTGACCGCCACTTACGAGTGCGGTGACGGGCTGTCGCTGGGCGTCGCCGAGGGGCTTGGTATTGCAGAGCGGGACAAGAAGGAAGGCCACACCAAGGCCGAGTCCGCCAACGAGCTGCTTAACCTCTGCCTCGGCAAGCGCGAAAGCCTGACCGAGTCCTGTGATGGCCTGGGTCTGCAGGCCGTGCACTCCGAGTCCGATTCGGAGTCCAAGGAGCCGGACACTAACCGTAACTCGTACCTGCTCGGTATCGACAGCGACGGCGAGTCCTCCTACCTGCTCGACGAGCCCGAGGCCATCACTCTGCTCGAGGACGACTGCGGTGACTCGGCGTTGCTGTGCCTGTTCCTCAACCAGGGTAAGTCGGTCATCTTCAAGAACCCGAAGGGCGCTGGCAGCGTGCAGGAGGCATTGCGCCTCGACGTGCTGAACAGGACCCTGCTGGTGGTGCTGGGTCAGGCTGAAACCCTCGCACACGAAACCAAGGATCGCGACCGCGGCAAGCCAGAGTGCTCGGACGGGAAAGACAACGATCACGACGGTCACACTGATTTCAAGGATGACCCGGATTGTGAGTCTCCCGAGGATGATTCCGAGGCTGGCGACAAGGGTGAAGGCCACGGCGACGGCGGTGGCGACAAGGGCGACGGCGGTGGTCTTGCCGACACCGGTGCCGACATTGTGCCCCTGCTGGCCGGTGGTTTCCTGCTCACCGGTATGGGTGCCTTG
>DASQVB010000431.1:0-16872 GCA_035640975.1 Pseudonocardiaceae bacterium | reverse complement strand
CGGGTCCCCGACCGGGTCGTATTCGATCACGTGATCGCCGCGCTGGGGCACGGCAGCGGCTACGAGCGCCTCGCCAGCCCGGGCTGCTCAGACCGCACCATCCGCCGCCGCCTCGACGAGTGGGCCGAGGCCGGGCTCGGCTGCGAGTTGCTGCGGATCGGGCTGGTCGCCTACGACCGGATGATCGGCCTGGACCTTGACGATCTCGCCGTTGACGGGTCGATCACGAAGTCACCCTGCGGTGGTGAGGTGTCGGGGCGCAGCCCGGTTGACCGTGGCAAACAGGGCACCAAGCGATCCGTGGCCTGCGACGGTGACGGGATCCCGCTGCACCTGGTCGCCGCCCGCGCCAACGACCACGACTCGCGCTGCTCGAACCCACCCTGGCCGGAATCTGCGACATGATCGGACCGTTGCCCAACCAGCCGTGCCTGCATCTGGACCGCGGCTACGACTCCACCAAGACCCGCGACCTCCTCGAGATCCTGGGCTACGACGCCGACATCGCGGTCAAGGGCACACCCGCCCCGATCCAAGCCGGCAAGCGCTGGCCCGTGGAGCGCACCCACTCCTGGATGAACGGCTACGGCAAGCTCCGTAGGTTCACCGACAAGCGCAAGATCATCGTCGAGTTCTACCTCTACCTCGCCGTCGCCCTCACGGTGATCCGCCGCTTGATCAATCGAGCCCGCACCCTCTATCGCTGGCCAACCCGACCCACCACGCGACGCCTCCGCTGACGATCATTTGCCGGACGCTCTAAGCCGGCACTGTTGCGTCGGCAGATCACCGCCAGCGGGCAGGTGGGGCTGATGCGTCGTCGCCCTGCCCTGGGCACGGTCTTTGGTCCAGGTGATGGCCGCCGGGGAGAGGTCCACGGCGTCTACCGTGAATCCCGCCGAGGTGAGGTGTAGGGCGTTGCGGCGGTCCATCCGGCCCTTCCGACAGAGACGATCTTAGACCGGAAGCACACAAAAGTTCAGGTCAAGCGGTGTTGACGAATGGCGTGGGTGGCATCAGGCGGACTCGGACGAGACCACCTGCGGAAGGCCGTCGACGGCATGATCAATCAACGATGTGAGCATCCGGAACTTGTAACTGCCCCAATCGGGGTCAACGCCGCCGAGATCACGCTGACCCCCTCGACGTACTGGACCTGTCGGGGAAGGGTGACCAACGCACTATCCTCCGTGTGCTGGAGCTCGATGATCGCTGCGGTGTAGGAGGAGCATGTCGGAGCAATCGGGCCCGGATGGGCAAGCTAACCCGACGAGCCTCGTCGGCCGCGTCGTCGGCACCGAGGACTCCACCCCGCTCCAGTTCAGCGTCGCCCTCGCCCAGGATTCCTACCTTCAGCTCGACGACGTGGTGGTGACTGTCCGGGCCGTTCCTGGTGTCGGACCGGTGATGACGTCCGGTGTCGTGACCGAGGTCCGCGCCCGGCACGAGGGTGCCAATTTTGGTTCGGACGTGTTCTTGATCGCCGATGGCGTGCTCCCTGCGCACGTGCAGGAGATCGCCGAGGTCATCACGACCCGGGTGGAGCCGGAGTGCTACGTTCCGCCGAGACCTGGGGAGCCGGCGCGGCGGGCCACCGGTGAGGAACGTGCGCAGGCGCTGTACTTCGACCGGATGGAGCAGAAGGTTCCAGTTGGCCTCGGCCGCGACGGTGATCCGATCTACGTCAACCTCGAGTTCCTAGATGGCACCCGCGGCGGCCATGTCTCGATCAGCGGTGTCTCCGGCGTGGCGACCAAGACCAGCTTCGCGTTGTTCCTGCTCAACTCGATCTTCCGCAGCGGTGTGCTGGGTCGGCGAGCGATCAACGCCAAGGCACTGGTGTTCAGCGTCAAGGGCGAAGATCTGCTATTCCTCGACCACGCAAACACCCGCCTCGACGACGAGCTGCGCGGCGACTACGCCCGGCTGGGCCTGCCCGCCGAACCGTTCGCGTCCGTCGGCTTCTTCGCCCCGCCCACGCCAGACGATCTCAACGGGCGGCCCTACGTCACCGGCCGCACCAGCGGGGTCATCGCTTTCTGGTGGACCCTTGGCCAGTTCTGCGCCGACGAGTTGCTGCCCTACGTCTTTGCCGACGCCGAGGACGAGCGCAACCAGTACACGACGGTCATCCACCAGGTCGCCAGCCGGCTGCGACGCGACGCCACCGCGACCGGCGACGGTGGAGCGGTCGCGATCGGCAGCCAGTTGCTGCGCACCTACGACGAACTTGTCGAGTTCATCTTTGACCGCCTGACAGACGAGGACGCCCGCCGGGACTGGGCCGGTCCGGTCACCGGCACCGGCACGATCAACGCCTTTCTGCGCCGGCTCCGATCGAGCCTCAAGCCGCTGCGCACGATCGTCCGCGGTGACCTTGCCGACACTCCAGGCCGTCAGGTCAGCACCGACAACCAGCAGGTCACCGTCGTCGACCTGCACAACCTGCCGGAGCGTGCCCAACGCTTCGTCGTGGGCGTTGTGCTGGCCGCCGAGACCGCCCGCAAGGAGGCCGCAGGACCGGGTGGGTTGCTCTTCACCATGATCGACGAGCTGAACAAGTACGCCCCGCGCGAAGGCACCAGCCCAATCAAGGAGGTGCTGCTCGACATCGCCGAACGCGGGCGCTCGCTCGGGATCATCCTCATCGGCGCGCAGCAAACGGCCAGTGAGGTCGAGCGGCGGATCGTGGCGAACTCCTCCATCAAGGTCGTGGGCCGGCTTGATCCTGCCGAGGCAGGACGACCCGAGTACGGCTTCCTGCCGCCGTCACAGCGGGCGCGGGCGACACTGGCCAAGCCAGGAACGATGTTCATCTCCCAGCCCGAGATCCCGGTGCCGATCGCGGTCGAGTTCCCGTTCCCGGCGTGGGCCACCCGGCTGTCGGAGTGCGGCGCGCTTCCGGCGAGCAGCAACGGGTCTGCGCGGCGCGACCCGTTTCGCCGGTTGCCCGCCGTCGATGACGACCCGCCGTTCTAGAGATGAGGTTCCTGCACACCGCCGACTGGCATGTCGGCAAGACACTGAAGGGGCACAGCCGGCTCGACGAGCAGGAGCAGGTGCTCCGCGAGATCGTGCGCGTCGTCCGGGAGCATGCGGTCGACGCCGTCCTCGTCGCCGGCGACCTTTACGACAGTGCCGCGCCATCGGCTCCGGCCCAGAAGCTCGTGGTCCGCACCCTGACGGCGCTGGCCGGCGCAGGGGCCGAGGTGGTCGTGATCGCCGGCAACCACGACCACGCTGCCACGTTCGACGCCTACCGTCCCTTCGCGGGCGCGGCAGGTATCACCCTGGTCGGCTCGGTCCGCAGCGCCGAGCAGGGCGGGGTCGTCGAGTTCATGGCTCGCACCGGCGAGATGGTGACCGTCGCGGTGTTGCCGTTTGTGTCCTCGCGCTACGCGGTGCGCGCAGCTGAACTCGTCACGAGCACACCGGCGGAGCACACCGGCGCCTACGACCAGCAACTCCGTGACATTCTCACGTCCCTCACCGGCGGGTTCCGGACCGATGCCGTCAACCTCGTCATGGCGCACCTGACCGTACTCAACGGAACATTCGGTGGTGGGGAGCGGTCCGCCCAGTCGATCTTCGAATACGCCGTGCCGGCCACCGTGTTCCCGTCCGATGCGCACTATGTCGCGCTGGGTCACTTGCACCGGCGGCAGATCATGGCGGCGCCGTGCCCGGTGCACTACTGTGGCGCCCCGCTGGCGGTCGACTTCGGTGAGCAGGGCTACGAGCCCGTGGTCTGTTTGGTCGACGCCACGCCGACGACGCCGGCGCGGGTCACCGACATCCCGATCACCGCGGCCCGGCGGCTGCGGACGTTGCGTGGCACTGTCGACGAGCTGGGCGCGCTGTCCGGGACGGTCGGGGACGACTTCCTGCGGGTGTGGGTGCGAGAGCCTGCTCGCGCGGGGTTGCGCGAGGAGGTGACCGATCTGCTGCCCAACGCGCTGGAGGTGCGGATCGACCCGGAGTTCGCGGCCCCGGTCACCGGATCACGCCCAGCGAGCGTGCCGGGTGCGGATCGCACCCCATTGGAGCTGTTCCGCGAGTACTGCACGACGCGCATCGATGACCCACGCGTCGAGAAGCTGTTCGCGCGGCTGCACGACCGCATCGCCGGGAACGCCTGATGCGACCGGTGCTGCTGGAGATGCACGGCTTCGCCGCGTTCCGCGAGCCCACGACCGTCGATTTCCGGGACGCGGAGTACTTCGCGCTGGTCGGGCCGACCGGCTCGGGCAAGTCCACCGTGATCGACGCGATGACGTTCGCGCTCTTCGGGTCGGTGCCGCGCTGGGATGACCAGAAGGTTGTGAAGTTGGCTCTGGCCCCGAGCGTGAACCGGGGCACCGTGCGGCTCGTGTTCGACGCTGGCGACGCTCGGTATGTCGTGGCCCGAGAGCTGCGCCGGTTCGCGAAGGGTGGGGTGACCGTCCGCAACGCACGGCTGGAGCGCCTCGACGATCCAGCTGGGACGGGAAAGGCCGGCGACGATACCGAGGTGCTCGCCGCTGACTCCGCGGTGACGAAGGCTGTCGAGGAGCTGCTCGGGCTGCCGTTCGACCAGTTCTGCATGTGCGTAGTACTCCCGCAGGGTGACTTCGCCGAGTTCCTGCACGCCAAGCCCGCGGCACGCCAGCAGATGCTGACCCGGCTGCTCGGCCTGGGCGTCTATGAGTCCATCGCCAAGGAGGCCAACCGCGAGGCCGCTGCGGCGGGTGAGCGGACGGAGGTACTGGCCGGCCAGCTCGCCGGGTATGTCGACGCGACCGAGGAAGCTGTCGACGAGGCCGAGGCACGGGTCGCGGCGCTTGGCGCATTGTCCGAGCGGGTTGCCGAGCGGCTCCCACAACTCGTCGCCGGATCCCACGCCGTGGCAACTGCGGACGGGCTGGTCGCACGCCTGCGCGACGAGCAGGCCAGGCTCGCGGCGCTGGCCGTCCCGGACGGTCTGGCCGATCTTGACGCGCGACAGCGGTCGGCCGCTGACGAGGCCGGGTCGGCGCGTCGCTGGTGTGCGGATGCCGAGGCCACCGACACCGAGGCTCGGGAGCAGCGCGCTGCCGCCCCCGACCGGGGCCTGCTCGAACGCGCCCGCCACAACCATGCCGAGCTGGCGACCGCGCTCGCCGACCGGCCCCACGCCCAGCAGACCCACGCGGGGGCCCGAGCGGCGTACGACGTTGCCGTCGCCGCAGCTGCGGAGGCTGCGGGTGCCGTCGGGGACGCGCGCACGACCCGGGAGGGAGCCACCGCTGACCTCGCCGCGGCTCTCGTGTCCGCTCAGCGCCTTGACGACGAGCGCGAGCGACTCCTCGGCCTCTGCGTTCCGGCTGGGCTCGACGATCTCGACGGCCGCCGCCGCACGGCGGAGGCCGAGCTTGCCGCTGCTCAAGAGGCCCTCAACAGCGCGGACACCGCGGACACCCACGCTCGCCGGCAGCTGTCCGCGGCACCCGCGCGGGGTCCGCTCGAACGGGCTCGCGACGACTACGCAGCTCTCGCCGCCGCGCAGCGGGCACTGCCCGGAGCCGACGAGGAGCGCCTCGTCGCGGTGCACGCCCGGGAGTCGGCGGCCGCGGCGGTGGCGGAGGCGAGCGAGCGCTTCAGACATGCCCGCATCCGCCGGGACCGCGAGTCACGGGCCGACCTGGCGGCGGCGCTGCGTCCGTCGCTGGTGGCTGGGCAGCCGTGCCCCGTCTGTGATCAGGCCGTTGCGGCCCTGCCTGCGGCGCGGCCCGCCGCCGACTTGAGCAGGGCGGATGCCGCTGTCGCCGATGCGGAGGACGCTCTGGAGCAGGCCCGGCGGGCGGAAGCGGGCGCGGTGGCCGCCGAGCGGGAACGGGCTGGGGAACGGGACCGGCTGGCTGGTGAGATCGAGCGGCTGCGCACCGTGCTGGCCGCCGCGCCGCCGAGCGCGGCCGCGGTCAGCGAGGCGCTGGCCGGTGTGGACACGCTCGTCGTCGCTGCGGAGCAGGCGGCTGAGGTGCTACGCGACGTGCGGCGGCGCAGGGATGAGGCGGCGGGCGCGGTGGAAGCAGTCCGCGGTGAGGGCGCGGCCGCGGCGTCGGCACTGTGGACAGCCCGCGAGCCGCTGGTGCCGCTCGGTGCTCCGCCGGTCGTCGACGACGTGCTTGCCGGATGGCGCGGGCTGTGTGCGTGGGCCGCCCGTGAGGCGGCAGTCTGTAGCGCCTCGCTTGCCGGTGCCCGCATTGCGGCAGCGGAGGCCGCCGAGGTCGTGCAGGCCGCCAAACTCGCCTTTGAGCAGGTGGAGCGCACCGCTGCCGCGAGGCACGCCGAGGAGACCGCGGCGGCGCGGGCCGAGCAGCGCGCCCACAGCGACCTCGACGCGCTCGATCAGCGGATCGGGCAGCTCCAAGGCGCACTGGAGACCGCGTCTCCCGATGCCGAGGCCAAGGCGACGCTGCACCGGCTCGATGCGCTCGATGAGGCGGTCCGTCGTGCGGACGCTGAGCTCCGGGCGGCTCGCGGCGCCCGGTCGGCGGCCGATGCGCGGCTGGCCGGTGTGGGCCGCGACGTCGCCGCGGCATGGGCCGCGCTGCACGCCGCCCGTGACCCGCTGGTGGTGCTCGGGGCGCCGGCTGTCGCCGGCGACGATCTGCTCGCTGCCTGGACCGCCCTGGCCGGCTGGGCCACGGCAGCGAACGCGCGCCGCGACGGTGAGCTTCTCGATGCCCAGTCCACAGCCGCCGCCGCACGGGAGGACCGTGACGCAGCCGGGCGCAGGCTCGCCGACGACGTCACCGCTCACGACGTGCGCATCCCTACTGATCGTCCAGTGGCGGCGAGCGTTTTGGCAGCAGTCGCCGACGCGCTCGCCGAATCGCGCGGCCTGCGCGACCGGATCGTTGAGCGCCGCACCGACGCCGTACGGCTGCGCGCCCAGCGAACGGACGCCGAGTCGGCGCAGCAGGTGGCCCGGATGCTCGGGAACCTGCTGCGCTCCGACAACTTTCCTCGCTGGCTGGTGGCCTCGGCGCTGGATGTCCTCGTCGCAGATGCGTCGAAGAGCCTGTCGGAGCTCTCGGGCGGGCAGTTTGAGCTGACTCACGACGATGGGGAGTTCCTCATTGTCGACCACGCTGATGCCGATGCCCGCCGGCCGGTGAAGACGTTGTCGGGGGGAGAGACGTTCCAGGCCAGTCTCGCGCTCGCTCTTGCGCTGTCGGCACAGATGTCCGCCCTCGCCGCTGAGGGCGCCGCCCGACTTGACTCGATCTTCCTCGATGAAGGGTTCGGCACGCTCGACGAGGCCACGCTCGACGTCGTCGCCACCACCCTGGAGAACCTGGCGACCCGGGGGGACCGGATGGTTGGTGTGATCACGCACGTGCCGACGCTGGCCGAGCGTGTTCCCGTGCGGTTCACGGTCACTCGCGACCGGCACACCGCGTCGGTCGTCCGGGAGGTCAGGTGACGGTCGAGCTGGAACGCTCGGGG
Source organism: Pseudonocardiaceae bacterium (assembly GCA_035640975.1). GTDB lineage: Bacteria > Actinomycetota > Actinomycetes > Mycobacteriales > Pseudonocardiaceae. Next base: position 9,402 of record DASQVB010000431.1, on the reverse strand, counting down.
ATGCGGTTTTCCGTCGATCCCTGGGATCCCGGCTACGGGGCCAGCCTGGATGTCGAGGAACTCGGCGAGTCCAGCGCCCGGGTGGTCGCCGACGTTGAGCTGCCCGAGGATCGGTGGCGCCCGCTCGATCCCGATCGGAAGATTGCACCGCGCGCGGTGACGCTATTTATCGACGGTGTACGCCGTATCGACGCCCGGGTGTGGGTGGACGAGCCCGCTGACGACATGATCGCGTCACCGGCGCTCTGCGCGTCGTACGCGGCGGGGGTGGTCTGCTGCTGTGCTCAGGAGGGGGCGCACCTGCTGACCTTCGACGTGCGCCGCGGGCTGTTCACGACGGCTGCGCACGCCGTCGACATCCCCACGACAGCCGGCACCTACGGTGTCAGTCGCGCGGACCTCCACCCGCACATCGCGCCGATCCAGGCGTTGAGCCTCGCATTGCAGGCTCGCCTCGGCGACGCGGAGATCGACACGGCCGTGACCGCTCGGGCAGCGCTCGTTGGGCACGGATTCCCCGACGGTGGTGACCTACTGGTGATCGACGGCCCGCTGCGCGGTCGCCAGCATCTGCCGCGGGTACTGGGCTACATCAAGAGCCATCGCAGTGAATACCTCCCGCCACACCTTCGCCGCCTGGTGGCCGCGTTGGCGTCTGGTCAGCGCACCCCCGTCTTCCTGCTCGGCAGCTCGTGGGATCGCTACACCTGGTACCTGCGGCTGCCGTGCGCCGCTGGTGCGCCATGGGCCGGCATCGTGCGCTTGGAGTGCAGCGCGACGCTTGACGTCGCAGACGCGATCGAGATGGCGTGGCTCAGCCAGGCGACACTGTGTCGCTACGCCTCGGTTGAGTACAAGGACACCCGGGCACCCCAGAACCTGTATCCGATCGCCGGGCTCGAACGGCAGCTTCGGCGGCGGCTTGGCGACGTCATGCTGCTGTACCGCGGGTTGCGCCGGGCTGGCACACGTCACTGACAGTAGCAACAACCAATCCTGATGCTTCGTGGGTGTCCGGCCGTAACGATTTGCGCACTCGGCATAAGCCCATTCGCTGAGGCCCTCTGCCTGGTAGCGAGCGCCTCGGAAAGTTACTACATCGCAATTCGCCAGATGGCTGCCCGTCTCTCGGAGACCGAGAAGGCGCTACGCTCCTGCCATGCATCTCAGGGGGTGAGCAGCCTGGCGGTTCTTTTCACGGTGCTCTGGTCACCGGCATCGTGGCGCGGGTCGAGGTAGTGACGGACTGGCCAGGTGCTCGAAAGGTACGTCCCAAGATGTGGCACCGTATCGAGCGGTACGCCGACAATCGGATCCGACCGAGTCTCAAGGCCACTCAGTATGTGGGCTTGACGCGTCACCTATCATCATCCGCGAATGTTCCCCCTTCGACGTGAGGAGACGGGTGCTGTGGCGCAGAAGGTGGTGCGCGAGTTCATCGATGACACCGACGGCTCTGCGGCGGAGCGCATGTTCACGTTCGCGGTTGATGGAACCGCCTACGAGATTGGTCTGTCGGGCGAGAACATCGCCGAGTTCAAGTCGGCCATCGGCGGGTTCATTGAAAGCGCACGCAAGGTGAAGACCACGAGCAACGGCCGCCGTCAGCGTGGCGAGTCGACCACCGGTTTGCGGGACGGCGGATCCACCTGAGCTCAGAAACGCGCCGTAGGCCTTTCGATGTCCGGTCTGCCACCGTTTTCCGAGGCGATCGAGAGGCAGCCTTCCTCTTGGCTTCATGACGACGACACTGTTTGTTGATGCAACAGCGCCCACACGGAGACTGCGGTTAAACAATGCAACAAAGCCTTGTGCAGGACCTGCGCCAGACGTCACGTCTAGGGCGCACCATAGCCGCCGTCGCTGCCACGATCGGGGTGATCTACGGCTATGACCTTTCCAACATCGCCGGGGCGCTGTTGTTCATCACCGATGAATTTCACCTCAGTATCCATCAGCAGGAGCTGGTCACCACGGCGGTGGTCGTCGGACAGGTCGTCGGTGCGATCGTAGCTGGTTGGCTGGCCAACCGCTTCGGCCGCAAGCGGTGCATGGTGCTGCTCGCGGTGTCGTATGCGGTGTTCGCCGTACTTGGTGCGCTGTCGGTTTCGGTGCCGATGCTACTGCTCGCCCGCCTGTTGCTCGGCCTGACCGTGGGAGTGTCGGTTGTGGCCGTGCCGGTGTTCGTGGCCGAGTCGGCTCCCGCAAAGGTTCGGGGAGCGCTGCTGGTCGCCTACCAAGCGGCCACCGTCGTCGGGATCATCTTGGGGTATTTGGCCGCTTACGCTCTCGCCGACTCTCATAACTGGCGCTGGATGTTGGGGTTGGCCGCCGTGCCAGCTCTGCTTGCGTTGGCCCTGGTAATCCGGTTGCCCGACACCGCCAACTGGTACGTCCTCAAGGGGCGCCTGGCTGAGGCTCGACGAACCCTCAGCGCTGTCGAGCCAGCCGCTGACGTGGACGCCGAAATCGCCGAGATACGCACAGCCATGTCGATGGGGAAGGGCGGGAGTCTGCGCGAGATGCTGCAGAAGCCGTATCTGCGGGCCACCGTATTCGTCGTCGGGCTGGGCTTTTTCATCCAGATCACTGGTATCAACGCCGTCGTCTACTACAGCCCGCGAATCTTCCAAGCCATGGGATTCACCGGAAATTTCGCTCTGTTGATGCTGCCAGCTTTGGTCCAGGTGGCTTCCCTGGTCGCGGTGTTCGTCTCGCTTTCGCTGGTGGACCGCCTTGGCCGGCGCCCCATCCTGTTGGGTGGCATCGGCATGATGATCGCCGCCAATGCGCTACTTGTCGCAGTGTTCGTGATGGGGAAAGACTTCGACGGTGCCCTGTCCGCGCTGGGCTTCTTCGGCGTGTTGCTGTTCACGGTCGGGTTCACGTTCGGCTTCGGTTCCCTGGTCTGGGTGTACGCGGGTGAAAGTTTCCCCGCTCACCTGCGCTCGCTGGGCTCCAGTGCGATGCTGACCTCCGACCTGATCGCCAATGTCATCGTCGCGGCGTTTTTCCTGACGTTGCTGCAGCAGCTCGGCGGCACCGGGACCTTCGCGGTTTTCGGTGTGCTGGCCGTGGCCGGGTTCGTGTTCGTGCACCGGTTCGCTCCCGAGACCAAGGGCCGGCGTCTGGAAGAAATCCGCACCTACTGGGAAAACGGCGCCCAATGGCCGCGGTCAAAGGCGATTTGAGCGAAGGCGTGGCGCGCGTGCGCAACGAACCGCTGTACTTTGGCTTGGTCCTTGCGCCCTGCTGAGTCTTCCAAACCTGTGTGGGCATCTACGGCTGCAGGCCGCACCTTCCTAATCGCGGAGTCGACGTTGTCGGGGTTCAATCCACCGGCGAGCATCACCGGCCGTGGTGAGCGCTGTACCAGATCGGCGCTGATCTGCCAGTCGTGCACCAGTCCGGTAGCGCCTTCGGCGCCTGTGGCAGGGTCGAAGGTGTCGGTGATGTACATATCAACCCATTCGTAGGTCTCCTCGACCATCGCGGCGAGGTCCTGCTGGTTGTCGCCGCGTACGACCAAGCTTTTGAGGATGACTAGACCTGGTTCAACCTGTTTCAGGGCCCGAAGCTGGTTAGCCGGGACATTGGCGTGCAACTGCACCGTCCGCACGCCGAGCTTTCGGCAGAAAGCGCTGATGTTACCCGCCTCAACCTCATAAGTTATCAAAATGCCCCGCTGCGGTGGACGGATCCCGGCGATGATCTCGGCTGCTTGCTCTTCGGACAGATCCTCTTTGTTGACCGCGAGGCGAAGCGGGAAACCTAACCAGTCCACGCCGCATTCGGCCAGCATGACAGCTTCGGCCGCATCGATTACTCCCGCAACTTGGATCAGTCCCGCCATACCCTCACCCTTGGAGTAACGCTTATCCATAAATCGATCATGCCTCATCATGACGCACGGGTCACCGGGTGTCGCGCCTCTCAAGATGAGACGCCATCCGTCGGCGGTTTCCTTAGGCTGCGCAGGAGGGTTTGTTTACTCTTGCCCCCAGCGTGAGAGGCATCGAATGTCCGACCGGCCGGCCTGTTGCGGGCTGACTCACACCAAGGCAGTCGAGGACGCGCTGAGAACGATCTTCGTGCGCTCGGGTCGCAGGGAGCCGGTCAGCACCTCGGCGCTGGCCTCTCACCTGGGCGTCACGCCACCGACGGTGTCGACCATGCTCAAGCGGCTGACCGAGCACGGACTGCTGGAGCGCTCCAACGACCACCGCGCGCTGCTCACCCCGCACGGCCGCAAGCATGCCCAAGAGGTCGTTCGGCGGCACCGGTTGCTGGAGACATTCCTGGTCACGGTGCTCGACCTGACTTGGGACGAGGTGCACGACGAGGCCGACGTGCTCGAGCACGCGGTGTCCGACCGGCTCGTTGACCGGATTGACGAGGTGCTGGGGCATCCGACCCGCGACCCGCACGGCGATCCGATCCCGCCACCGGCAGGCCGGCACGACGAGGGCTGGCACGACGAAGGCTGGGGCGTGCGGCTGGACACGGTGGCAACGGGCAGTCGGTTTCGCGTCGAGCGGGTCTACGACCGGGACAGCGCGGCGCTGCGCTACCTGGCCGGCCTGGGCGTGCGGCCCGGCGTGACCATCGAGGTGGGGGAGCGCAGCCCGTTCGGTGGCCCACTCTGGATCGAACTGAACGGGCAGCGCTGCGCGCTCGGCGACCCGCTCGTGTGTCTGGTGCACGGTCGGGAGGAGCGTTGACCGAACCTGCCCACCCCCAAACCTCCCGGCGACGGTTCCTTGCCGGGAGCGCGCTGGTCGGGACCGCCGGTGCGGCATTGGGAACCAGCGCGCTGCTCGGAAGCCCCTCGGTGGTTCCTGCCGGCGCAACCAGCAACGGCCACGACACGCACAGGGGTGGATTGGCCGGTCCGACCTTCCGCGCCGGTCGCACCGTCGATCACGAGGCCAACCGGTTCCACCCGACGGAGCTGCTGCGCGACTTCGACTCCGGCACCACGTCACGGCTGCCAGACGGGCGCACGCTTCGCGAATGGCAGATCTACGCCACCGACCACGAGATCGAGGTGGCGCCTGGCGTCCGGTTTCCGGCGTGGACGTTCAACGCGCGAGTGCCCGGGCCGACCCTGCGTGCCACGGTCGGTGACGTGCTGCGGGTGCAGTTCATGAACGGCTCGGCGCATCCGCACACGATGCACTTCCACGGGATCCATCCGGCGGAGATGGACGGGGTGCCCGGAATCGGCGCTGGGCTCATCGAACCCGGCGCCAACGTCACCTACACCTTCGACGCCGAACCGTTCGGGCTGCACCTCTACCACTGCCATGTCGGTCCGCTCGCCGAGCACATCGCCCGCGGGATGTACGGCACGTTCCTTATCGACCCGCCGCAGCCGCGCCCCGCGGCCGACGAGCTGGTGATGGTGATGCACGGCTACAACACCACCTTCGACGGCCAGGGCAACCAGCTCTACGCGGTCAACGGCATCCCGTTCCATTACATGCACGAGCCGGTCCGGGTGCGTCGCGGCGAGCTGGTCCGGATCTACCTGGTGAACATCCTGGAGTACGACCCGATCAACAGCTTCCACCTGCACGGGAACTTCTTCGAGTACTACCCGACGGGCACCCGGCTGCAGTCAGCGGAGTACACCGACACGGTTGTGCTCGGCCAGGGTCAGCGCGGGATTTGCGAGCTGCGCTTTCCGCACATCGGGCGGTACATGTTCCACGCCCACAAGACCGAGTTCGCCGATCTGGGCTGGATGGGGTTCTTCGAGGTGGTCGAATGAAGGGGAGCCGGTGATGCTGCGGCGTGCAGTAAGCCGCGCTCGCGGCTGGGTGCTCGCGAGCGCGGCCGTGCTGACCCTCGGAGTGGTGCTGTTCGTGGTAGGTGTGCTGGGTGGGCAGACGCTGCCGCAGCGCAGCGGCCCACCGATCGAGACCCTGGCCGTCGAACGGGCGGTGCTGTCCCCAGGGACCATCGAGCTGACTGTGCGCAACACCGGGCCTGATCCGGTGCAGGTTGGCCAGGTCGCGGTCAACGACTCCTTTGTGGGGTTCATCGGGGGCGAGGAGCCGATCGGTCGACTCGGCGCCGGGACGCTTCGGCTCGACGTGCCGTGGCAAGACGGTCAGCCGTACCTGGTCTCGATCCTCACCTCGACAGGCGTGGTGACAGAGCACGAAATCCCGGTGGCGACGGCGACGCCTGTGCTGGACGGCAATTCCGTCGGGCTCATGGTGCTGCTCGGTAGTTACGTCGGGATCTTGCCCGTCCTGCTCGGCATGCTGTTCCTGCCCGCGGTGCGACGGGTGAGCGCGCAGACGGTGCGGGTGCTGCTGGCGCTGACCGTCGGGCTGCTGGCGTTTCTGGCCGCGGACGCTGCAATCGAGGCGATCGGGCTCGCTGGACAGACCGGTGCTGCGTTCGGCGGCGTCGCGCTCGTCGTGCTCGGTGCCGGCCTCGCTTTCATGGCATTGACGTCCCTGGACCGGTTTGTGAGGGGATCTCGGGACGGTCAACGGCTCGCGCTGATGATCGCGATCGGCATCGGGCTGCACAACCTCGGTGAGGGGCTGGCCATCGGGTCGGCCTACGCGATCGGTGCGCTGGCCATCGGCGGATCGCTGGTGATCGGATTCGCCATCCACAACACCACCGAGGGTCTCGCTGTGGTGGTGCCGCTAGCCGGGCGGCCGGTGTCGGTGCTGCGCCTTCTCGGGCTGGGTTTGCTGGCCGGCGCGCCCGCCGTGGCCGGGACGCTGATCGGTTCCACAGTCGTCAACACCGAGCTGTCGGCGTTCCTGCTCGGGATCGGAGTCGGCGCAATCGTGCAGGTCATCGTGCAGATCACGCCCAGCCTGCGGGACCGGGCCAGCGGCCAGATCGACCCAGTCACCTACGGCGGTCTCGCCGCTGGGGCGTTGATGATGTACGCCACCGGCCTACTTGTGGTTGTCTAAGCGCAGCGATCTAAGCGCAGCTCAGCCGATCGACGGGCCCAGGCCCAACGACTGCGGGGTGCTCGAGTCGGGAGACGGTTGCTTGAGCCCCTCATCCAGCGACCCGAACTCCGTCATCAGCGCGGCGCTGCCGCCCCACGGGGTCTGCTCCTCAGCGACCAGCGAGTTGGTGGTGAGCAGCAGTCCGGCCACGGACGCACCGTTCTGCAGCGCCGCCCGGGCTACCCGCAGCGGGTCGACGATGCCCATCTCGATCATGTTGCCGAAGCGGCCCTCGAGGGCGTCGAATCCCTCGTCGGTCCCGAGCTCGGCGATCCTGCTGATCACCTCCTGACCCGAGTAGCCAGCGTTGCTGGCGATCAGGAAGGCTGGCTCGGTGAGCGAGCGGCGGACGATGTCGACACCGATCGCGTAGTCATCCTTGACGGCCAGGTCGTCCAACGCCTGGTCGGCGTGCACCAGCGCGGCACCGCCACCGGCCACGATGCCCTCGGCCATCGCGGCGCGCGTCGCGGACAGCGCGTCCTCCACCCGATGCTGCAGCTCGGCGAGCTCCGCGTTGGTCGGGGCTCCCACGCTGATCACTGCGACCTTGCCGGACAGCGCCCCGATCCGCTCGTTGAGCACGTCCTCGTCGACGCCGTAGGTCGCGCGTTCGCGTTCGGCCCGCATCTGGGTGAGCCGGAACTCGATGGCCTCGGCCGAACCGGCCCCGCCGACGATCGCGGTGCGGTCGGCGTTCACCCGCACCTGGGACGCCCGGCCAAGCTGGCCGGCCGTCATGGTCTCCAGGGTGAAGCCGGAGTGCTTGCTGTACACCTCGCCACCGGTCATCGTGGCGATGTCTTCCAGCTTGCGGAGCCGGCGGTCGCCGAAACCAGGCGCCCGGACCGCCACGCATTGGAAGATGCCGTTCACATGGTTGTGCACCAGCATGCTCAGTGCCGTGCCCTCGACGTTCTCCGCGACGATCACCAGCGGGCGCGGGTCCCGCATCACCTTGTCGAGCAGCGGCATGAGCTGCTGGACCTTTGTGATCTTCTCACTGCACAGCAGGATGTACGGGTCATCAATGATCGCTTCCAGGCTGGCCGGGTTGGTCACCATGTACGGCGAGACATAGCCGTTGTCCCATTCGAAGCCCTCGACGAAGTCGACGCTCATGCCGTGCACCGCAGACTCGGTCACCGTGACGATGCCGCCGTCGCCGACCGTGTGCAGCGCCTTGGCGATCACCTCTCCGACCATGTCGTCGTCGTTGGCCGAGATCGCGGCCACCCGGGCGTAGTCGTGTTCGGTGGCCACCGGGTGGGCGACGCTCTGCAAGTGCTCCACCAGCCGCGCCACGGCGAGGTCGATGCCCCGCTTGATCAGCACCGGGTTGCCGCCCGAGTCGATCGCTTTCATGCCCTCGCGGACGATCGCCTGTGCGAGCACCGTCGCGGTTGTCGTGCCGTCGCCGACAATGTCGTTGGTCTTGATCGCCGCTTCCTTGACCAGCTGGGCTCCCATGTTCTCGAACTGATCCTTGAGGTGGATCTCACGCGCGATCGTCACACCATCGTTGGTGACCACCGGCGACCCGGTGATCTTCTCCAGGATGACGTTGCGTCCCTTGGGTCCGAGCGTCGACTTGACCGCCTCTGCCAACTGGTCGACCCCGGCCAGCAGCAGGCTGCGGGCTTCCGCACCGAAACGTAGTTCCTTGGCCATCTGATCTCCCTCGGTGTGGTTGGAGAACTATGGGACGAGGATCGCTCGGCCGCGGACCCGGCCATTGTCGAGGTCGTCGAGAGCCTCGAGGGCCGAGTCGAGCGGGTAGGTCTTGGTGTGCAGCGTGACCTTGCCGGCCTGGGCCAAGACCATCAGCTCGGCGAGGTCGTTGTAGGTGCCGACGATGTTGCCGATGATGTTGCGCTCGGTGGTGATGATGTCGAAGGTCGGGATCTGCACCTGGCCCCCGTAGCCGATCACGAAGTAGGACCCGGCCTGGCGGGTCATCTCGAAACCGTCGTGCTCGGCGCCCTGCTCGGCGACGAAGTCAAGCACCACTTCGGCGCCGGACCCGCCGGTGAGGTCCTTCACGGCGTCCACCTGCTGCCCGTCGGCGACCACGGTGTGCTGTGCGCCCAGCTTCTCGGCGAGCTTGAGCGCATCCGGGTTCCGGTCGACCACGATGATGGTGGCCGCGGTCAATGCGGCGAGGCACTGGATGCCGATATGGCCGAGGCCGCCGGCGCCGATCACCACACAGGTCGTCCCGGGATACAACAGCGGGATCGCCTTGCGCACCGCGTGGTAGGCGGTGATCCCCGCGTCGGCCAGCGCCGCAACATCCGCCGGCTGGGTTGACGGGTCGAGCTTCACACAGGCCCGCGCCGAGGTCAGCAGAAAGTCCGCCATCCCGCCGTCTCGGAACAGACCGGGGAAGTCGCCGTTGCTGCAGTGCATGTCG
>DASQVB010000430.1:0-26040 GCA_035640975.1 Pseudonocardiaceae bacterium | reverse complement strand
GTGCCCACTGCATGACGCCGGCCGGCAGGTGCCTGGATGACATCGGTGAGCGCTGACTGCATCGGGCCCGTCGAGCTCGCGGCCGAACTCGGCATCGCCTCACCCACCGCGGAGCAAGCCGACGTCATCGCTGCTGATCCGCAAGCGTCCACGCTCGTGGTGGCCGGCGCTGGATCGGGTAAGACCGAGACAATGGCAGCCCGCGTGGTGTGGCTGGTCGCCAACGGGTATGTCACCCCTGAGGGCGTGCTCGGTCTGACCTTCACCCGCAAGGCCGCCCAGCAGCTCGCCACCCGAGTCCGGGCTCGGTTGCGCCGCCTCGCCGGGTCGGGAGTACTGGATCGATTGGATCCGACCGGAGCGCGCCTGGCCGCAGTGCGAGTGGGTGAGGCCACGGTGCTCACCTACCACGCCTACGCCGGCCGGCTGGTCGCCGAGCATGCGCTGCGGCTCCCCGCTGATCCCGGGGCCCGGTTGCTCACCGAGACCGGCGCGTGGCAACTGGCGCATCGGGTCACGGCCAGCTGGGAACCTGACCTCGATCTGGAAGGGAAGGTGCCCCGCACGGTCACCGGATGGGTGCTTGGCCTGGCTGGGCAGCTTGCCGAGCATCTGTGTGAGCCGGGGCAGCTGCGGGAAGCCACCGAAGCACTGATCACCGCATTGGTGACAGCGTCCCCCGGCGCGCGCCAGCGGGGCGCACTGCGTGCCGACCTCAAGCCGGTGGTTGCGAGCCAGCGGGCCCGGCTGGCAATGCTGCCGCTGGTGGAGCGCTACACGGAACTGAAACGGCGTGAGGCCGTATTGGACTTCGGTGACCAGATGGGCATCGCTGCCCTGCTGGCGCGGGATCACCCCGAGGTGGGTGCGGCGCAGCGGGACCGCTTCGGCGCTGTGCTTCTGGACGAATACCAGGACACCGGGCATGCCCAACGAATCCTGCTGCGGTCGTTGTTCGGCAGTGTCGCCGAGTGCGCGATGCCGGTCACCGCGGTCGGTGATCCTTGCCAGTCGATTTACGGTTGGCGCGGCGCGTCAGCGGCCAACCTGCCGCGGTTCATCACCGACTTTCCCCGTACCGACGGCAGACCCGCGGTCACCCGCGGACTGTTCACCAGCTTCCGTAATCCCCCAGAGGTGCTTGCGGTGGCCAACGCAATCTCCGGTGAGCTCCGTGCTGGCCCGGTGCAAGTCGGTGAGCTGCGCTCCCGGGACGGGGCCGGGGCCGGGGCCGGCGAGGTCCGCTGCGCGTTGCTACCCGACATCCGCGCTGAGGTGAGCTGGGTAGCCGCCGCCGTCGCCGACCGCTGGCACTCGGCGCTGGCCGACCGAGGTGCTCCACCGACTGCAGCGGTGTTGGTGCGCCGCCGAGCGGACATGGCGATGCTCGCCGCTGCGCTGCGGGCCCGCGACGTGCCTGTCGAGGTGGTGGGATTGGGCGGCCTGCTGGACACCCCGGAGGTTCGGGACCTGGTGTGCGTGCTGCGCTTGCTCGTCGACCCGCTGGCGGGCACCGCTGCGGTGCGGCTGCTGACCGGGGCACGGTGGCAGATCGGCGCGGCCGACCTGGCTGCGCTGTGGCAACGCGCCCGGGAGCTGGCGATGGATCAGCGGACCCCGATGCGCCCGGGCGCCGGTCCTGAGCAGCTGCTGGCCGCGTTGCCGGGGGAGCTGCCCGGGGAACACGCCGACCAGGCGGGGCTGGTCGACGCGCTGGATTCGCCCGGTGATCCGGCCCGGTACTCCGAACTGGGTTACCAGCGGTTGCGTGCACTCGCCTCGGAGCTGCGGTCGTTGCGGCGCCGGGTCACCCAGCCGCTGACCGACTTGGTAGCCGATGCCGAGCGGACGCTGTTGCTGGACACCGAGTCGCTGGCCCGTCCCGGCCCCGCTGGACGGGCACATCTGGATGCCTTTGCCGATGTGGTCGCCGACTTTGCTGCCACCAGCCCGTTGGTCGGCTTGCCCGCATTGCTGGACTACCTGACCACCGCCGAGGACGCCGAGGACGGTCTCGAGCCGGGTGAGGTCGAGGTCGCCCAAGACCGGGTCCAGGTACTCACCGTGCACGCCGCCAAGGGACTGGAATGGGACGTGGTCGCCGTTCCGCACCTGGTGGACGGAGTGTTCCCCGCGGCCAAGAAGAGTTCGTCGTGGCTGCGGACGGTCACTGAGTTGCCGGTAGCGCTGCGCGGCGATCGCGTTGACTTACCTCTTTTCACGCTGCCGGCCGCTGTTGATCAGAAGGAGTGCGGCGAGGTGCTTTCGGCGCACGAGGCGGCCTTCGACGCTCGCAGACTGACCGAGGAACGCCGGTTGCTGTACGTGGCGCTCACCCGCGCCCAGCGATCCCTGCTGGTGAGCGGCCACCACTGGGGACAGACCGGCGGTGCACCCAGGTCACCCTCAAACTTCCTGCTGGAGGTCCGCGGCGTCGACCACTGTGTGGTCGATCAGTGGACTCCCACACCCGTTGACGGCGAACCCAACCCGCTGGACACTGCTGCCCGGCAGGCATCCTGGCCGGCTGACCCGCTTGGTGCCCGCCGGGATGCCATGACCGAGGGCGCCCAACTGGTACGTGACGCGCTGACGCTCGTGAGTACGAGACAGTGTGATGACACTGTTTCGCATTCACGAGCTGGTTGGCAGCGCGAAATTAACGTGCTGCTCGCCGAGCGGGACGCCCGCCGGGCTGAGCAACGGGTCGTCCTGCCAGCGCACCTGTCGGTAAGCCAGCTCGTGGAGCTCACCGACGATCCGGCGGCGCTAGCTACCCGGCTGCGTAGACCGTTGCCGCTGGCCCCGAACGCGATGGCTCGCCGCGGTACCGCATTCCACGCGTGGTTGGAGCGCCGGTTCGGTGCCACCCGGCTGATCGACCATGACGAGTTGCCCGGTGCCGCCGACGCCGGCGCTGCCCCGAACACTGAACTCGGGTTGCTGCAGGCCGCTTTCCTCGCCAGCGAGTGGGCGGCCCGCAGCCCACACGACGTCGAGGTGCCTTTCGAAACCGTGCTCGACGGGGTGGGTCTCCGTGGCCGGATGGATGCCGTATTCGCCGACGCCGACGGTGGCTGGACGGTGGTCGACTGGAAGACGGGGGCAGTGCCCGACGACGCCGCGCTGCCCGCGGTGAGCGTACAGCTGGCCGCTTATCGGCTGGCCTGGTCAGCACTGTCCGGTGCCCCGTTGAATCGGGTACGAGCGGCATTCCATTATGTCCGTGACGGCCGCACGGTACGGCCCGCAGACCTCCTCGATGCCGACGGATTGCGGGCTCTGCTGGGCGCCATCCCCGTCGACTGATCGCGAGTCAGTGTGGCCACCGCCTCACGGCAGTGTTGGTACTGGAGTGTCTGACTTCTCCGTAGAATGCTGCTGCCTACTACGTGTTCGAAAAACACTCTACTGCTAGGTAGTCCACCTGAGGATTTACGTGCGACTACGAATTGCCGCTCGGTCTTACTCCTCGGCAGGGTATGTGGTGCTGAATCGGAATGCTCCCGATGAGGTATTTCTGTGCCCGGGCCCCACTGGGGCCACCTTTCCTAGGAGGACTTGATGACTGACGCACTGAGCTTTGCGGAGATCGATGCACAGCACCTGGAGCTGCTGCCGGCACGCACTGTGTTGTCGCTGTTCGCCACCGGCGGCGGCGCGAAGGGTGGCGACGCCGGCAACGGCGGCCCGGGCGGTTACGGCGGCGACGGCACAGGCAAGGCGGCGTTCCTCCACAACTACTTCTACACCGAGGGTGATGTGTACAACACGGCCACCGGCGGCCAGGGTGGAGCTGCTGACGGTGGTGCTGCCACTGGTGGAGCTGGTGTCGAGAAGTAGCGGGCCGGGGGAGTGCTGCCGGGCGATCAGGTGATCGCGCGGCGCTGTGAATGAGGGAGGGGTGGCCGATGTGGCCACCCCTCCTCGTTGGTTAACGCCAGTGTCGGATGGCACTGAAGTAAGCAGTCGAACGCGCACATAAGTACCCGATACCTGAAATCTAGGCCAAAGCTCGCCTGTCTTCTAAGTACTTGAAACGAAAATCCCCTGCTAAGTAGTCGGTCGGGATGACTTACGTGTGACTACTGATTGCCACGTCACCTTACTGCAGGCAGTGTATGTGGTGCCGAATCGGTAATGCCGCCGATGAGGTGTTGTGGTCCCGGTGGTCCCCGGGACAACCTTTCCTAGGAGGTTTTTGATGTCTGACGCATTGAGCTTTGCCGAGATCGACGGGCAGCACGTCGAGTTGCTGCCGACCCGTACCGTCCTGTCGCTGTTCGCCGCCACCGGTGGCGGTGGCCGTGGTGGCAACGGCGGCGAGGGCGGCACCGGTGGCGTCGGTCGGGGTGGCCTCGGTCTCAACCTGTTGAACATCAACCTGTTCGGTGACCAGACGAACAGTGCTGGTGACGGCTTCGGTGGCGCTGGCGGAAGCGCCGATGGTGGTGGTGGCGGAAAGGTGGGCAGCTAAGTAGAGCTGGTGCCGCAGGGCGATCACTCCGATCGTCCTGCGGCACCGTTCACCGGGAGGGGTGGCCGCATCGCGGCCACCCCTCCCATCTTGTTACCACTATGTAGTCAAAGCGTATGGAAACCCAGTTTTGACGGAGTGCGTGAAGGATCTGGTGGTCCTGAAAGTACGCTGATCAAAAGTTCGCCGTAGGTACCCGGCGTCGCGGTCTAAGCCATTTATCACCACTGGATGCGTATTTCAGATCATATCTTCCGGTAGGTACTGTCGCCGGGCAGATTACGTGTAACTACTAATTGCCGCATGACCATACTGCGGGCAGTGTATGTGTTGCCGAATCGGCAATGCCACCGATGAGGTGTTTTGCCCCCCGGGTCCACCGGGGGTCATATTCCCTAGGAGGATTGATGTCTGACGCACTGAGCTTTGTGGAGATCGATGGGCAGCATGTAGAGCTGCTGCCGGCCCGTACCGTCCTGTCGCTGTTCAACACCTGCGGTTGCGGTGGCGGTAAGGGCGGCGGCATGGGCGGCGATGACGCCGGCCGTGGTGGCAATGGTGGCGTGGGCGGCGATGGTGGTGACGGCCGGGGCGGCCTCGGGCTCAACGTCTTGAACATCAACGCGTTCGGTGACCAGACCAACAGTGCCGGCGACGGCTTCGGCGGCGATGGCGGCAGCGCGAATGGCGGTGCTGGCGGAAACGTCCGTAGCTGAGCCCAGGTGTGGGTCGGCCAGCAGGGATGGCCTCACGGCCATCCCTGCTGGCCGATTACCAGGCGGTGAAGTGGGCAGCCCGCATCGACAGCCCATTATGATAGGTACTCCGTATACGGACTCTCCGTAGGACATCGCCGGCTGCTACGTATTCGGCAAGGAGGCCACTACTAAGTAGTACGTCCGGAAGAGTTAGGTGTGACTACTGATTGCCACATGCCGTGACTGCTAGGCAGAGTATGCAGTACCGAATCGGCACTGCCACCGATGAGGTATCTGTAGCCCCGGGGGTCACCGGGGCCACCTTTCCTAGGAGGATTAGATGTCTGACGCATTGACCTTTGCCGCGCTCGACGGTCAGCACGTGGAGCTGCTGCCGGCCCGTACCGTCCTGTCCGTCTTCAGTGCCGGCGGCGGCGGTGGCCGTGGCGGCAACGCTGGTGAAGGCGGCAACGGCGGCACGGGTAGGGGTGGTCTCGGCCTCAACCTCATCAACCTCAACCTGTTCGGCGACCAGACCAACAGCGCCGGTGACGGCTTCGGTGGCGCTGGCGGCAGCGCCACTGGGGGTATGGGTGGGGCGCTCGGCAGCTGAGTAGAGCCGGATCGCGAGGGGGGTCACCCGATCGGGTGTGGCGCGGCGCGAGGGAGGGGTGGCTGCAGGCCATCCCTCCCCTCTGGTTACCTGGGGTTTTCACTTCAGTGTAAGTAGCTACCCGAATGAGCTAAGGGGGACTACTGATTGCTACGGCGCGTGACTAAAGGCAAGGTATGGGTGCCGGGTCGGCACTGCCACCGATGCGGTGACTGCAGTCCCGGGGACCACCGGGACCACCTTTCCTAGGAGGATCCTATGTCTGACGCACTGAGCTTTGCCGAGCTCGATGAGCAGCGCGTGGAGTTGCTGCCGGCTCGTACCGTCCTGTCGCTGTTCGGCGCCGCTCCCAGTGGGGGTCGTGGTGGCCAAGGCGGCCTGGGTGGTCCCGGTGGCGTCGGCAGGGGCGGCCTCGGCGCCAACCTCATCAACATCAACTTGTTTGGTGATCAGACTAACTACGCAGGTTCCGGCGTGGGCGGCGTGGGCGGGGGCGGCCTTGGTGGTGCCGGGGGAGCTGCCTACAGCTGAATCGCGCGACCGCTGAGCGATCCCGTGGTCGCATGCTGTGACGGAAGGGGCGGTCAAACCGTGGCCGCCCCTTCGGCAACGTGGTTGAAAAACGACATGATCTTACGCAGTGAAGTTGGAGAACTAGGTAGCGACGAGCTGTGTCGCCTGGCGTTGGGCGTCGGTAGCATGTGGTGGCGGTGATGAGCAATGCCACTCACGATGTCTTTCGGTGCGGCAGCTTTCGATTCGGCAAAGTGGGTTTCGAGTCGGGGAGGGCGTCATCGATACTGAGCGTGTGGTGATGGGGGTTGAGGGGGTTGCTGATGCTGCCGTTGGTGGGGGGCCGCGGTTGGCGGAGGGTACTGAGCTGATCGGGGAGTATCAGGGGTCTGGTTTTCAGGAGCCGAGGTTTATTGTCCGTCGGGTGGATGGGCAGGTTATTCAGCTGCCTCGGTTGTTGTTTTTGTTGGCGTCGCTGTTGGATGGCCGGCGTGATCTGCAGGCGCTGGCGGGTTTGTTGAGTGGCGAGTTCGGCAAGGTGGTGGCGCCTCAGCAGGTGTCGTATTTGATCGATAACCGGTTGCGTCCGGTGGGCATCGTGGCGGCTGATCCGGGGATGGTGGCCGCTGGCGGGGCGCCGATGATGCAGTTGAAGTCGGATCCGCTGTTGGCGTTGAAGTTTCGGGTGGGGGTGATCCCGGAGCGGGTGGTGTGGTGGATCGCGGGGCTGTTTGGGTGGATGTTCTGGCCGCCGGTGATCTTTGCCGGGTTGGCGGTGTTTGTGATGGTGGATGTGGCGGTCATCGCCGGTGGTGGGTTGGGGCAGATTGTGCCGTCGGCGTTGGCGTTGGTGTATCAGCCGGCGTTGACGTTGCTGGTGTTGGCGATGGTGTTGGTCTCGGCGGCGTTTCATGAGTGTGGGCATGTCGCGGCGTGCCGGTATGGGGGCGCGCGGCCGGGCAAGATGGGTTTTGGGTTGTATCTGGTGTGGCCGGCGCTGTACAGCACGGTGACTGATTCCTACCGGTTGTCTCGGGCGGGGCGGCTGCGGACTGATCTGGGTGGGGTGTACTTCAACGCGGTGTTCATCGCCGGGATGGGCCTGGCGTATCTCTACACCGGGTCACCATGGTTGTTGGTGGCGATCGTGTTGATGCACATCGAGACCGCGACCCAGTTCTTGCCGGTGATCCGGATGGACGGCTACTACATCCTCAGCGATCTGATCGGGGTGCCCGACCTGTTTTCCCGCCTGGGGCCGGTGCTTAAAAGCATGCTGCCGGGGCGGCCGACGCATCCTCGGGTGGCCGAGCTCAAGCCGTGGGTTCGTCGGACGATCACCGGGTGGGTGCTGGTTGTGGTGCCGGCGTTGTTGTACTGGGTGATCGGGTTTTTGATCATTGTTCCGCAGGTGTTTCCGGTGGTGTGGGACCGGATGCTTGAGCTGGGATCATTGACCGGGGCCGCGGCAGCCACCGGCAGCGTGGCCGAGACCGTCTTGGGTGGGATCCAGATCGTGTTGCTGTTGTTGCCCTGGGCGGGAGGTCTGCTGTTGTTCTGCATGATCATGCACCGGCCGCTGCGGTGGGCATTGACCCGCTGGACCCCGGCCCGGTTACGCGTGAGGAGATCCTAGTGGCTGCCACCATGGCAAGCTCCAATCCGGGCGTACTGCGAGTGGCCGGCGCAGTGTTGCGGGCGGCGGCGGCACTGGCCGCGGTGATGTTGCTGGCCGGCTGTCTGGGCGGTGGCACCAGCGGGACCAGTGGCACCAGCGGCTCCGGCACCCCGGGTGCGCCGGGCACCCCGGGCACCGGCGACAGCAGTGGCAATGGTTATGGCGGTCAGGGTGGCAGCGCGGACGGTGGCGGCACCGGGGGTGATGGCGGCGACGGTTACGGCGGTTGGGGCAGCAATGGCTACGGCGGTGACGGAAGCAGCGCAAACGGGGATGCCGGCTCGGTAGTCGGGTCCGGACGTCTGACCAGCCGACTGATCGGCTTGTCCGGTGTCAGCTCGGTGACGGTCGGGGCCGGCTTTGCGGTTCGTCTGAACATCGGCGGGTCCGAGCAGGCAAAAATCACGATGGACGACAACCTCGTCGATCGGGTGCAAGCCACGGTGACCGGCGGCCAGCTCTCGTTGGGTCTCGCTCCGGGCGTCGGAGTGCGTAATGCCACCATGATCGCCGAGGTCACCGTGGGCCGCCTGGATCGGCTTGCCACCAGCGGTGCCAGCCGAGTCCTGCTGGTTTCGACCCCAGCGGGTCCGGCACTGAACCTGGCCGCTGCCGGGAACAGTGAGGTTACCGGTCCGATCCAGGTCGATCGCCTGCAGGCCACCGCGTCCGGGGCCACCACCTTGGTGCTGTCCGGGCTGGCCAGGGAGGCCGACCTCAGCGGGACGGGCGCCAGCCGATTACTGCTGGCCGACCTAGCAGTTCGCAACCTCGATGTAAACCTGTCCGGAACCAGCCACGCAACCGTGACGGTCAGTGACACGTTGGCCGCAGACACCGCCGGTGCCTCAGTGCTGCGTTACCGGGGCACCCCGAACATTACTCGCCAGCAGACTTCCGGGATCTCATCGGTTGCGCAGGATTCACCGTAGGTAAGTTTCTAATCATTGTTCGGTGATCGGGTGGAAATCGATTGACTCGAAGAAGCCGAGCAGAAAGTTACTGTACGTGCACGGCCCGTTACGGTGTAAAGGTCTGATCTCTTCAGCACTCACTAGCATTCATCTTCTGGGGCATATCGACTGTGGCGATCTCGTCACCGTTAGCATATGCTGATCTCACAGGGGTTAGCTCGTCAGCTATTGGCGCGACGCGGGGGGGCGTAGCCAATGTGTCACAGGGGGGATGGGTCGTCGGCTGTTTGTGCCGGGCCATCAGCGGTACCCCGGACCAGCGCGGGATATCGAGCGCGTTGGCCGGGTCAGCCATGAGAGCGGATTCCTGGACGCTCATGGGCCGTGACTCCGAGTTGCAGTTCATTACTGAACGTACAACAAGTCTGGAGCCACGTAATGTAGTCGTTGCGGGTCCCGCCGGGGTCGGCAAGACGCGGCTTGCGCGGGAGGCGTTGGAGGCGGCCAAGCGCAGCGGTCGTTCGACTCGTTGGGCGGCGGGAACAACCGCGGCGGCGGCGATTCCATTGGGTGCGGTAGCGCATTTGCTGCCGGCTTTGGGAACCGTGTCCGACCCGTTGACGTTGCTGCAACGCGCGGGCGCCGCGATCGCCGACCAAGGTAAGGGACACCGGCTGATCGTGGGGATCGACGATGCGCATCTGCTTGATGAGCTGTCGGTGACCCTGGTACATCAGCTTGCTCTCACCCGGGCCGCGTGTCTGGTGTTGACCGTGCGGACCGGGGAACCTGCTCCGGATCCGGTGGTAACGCTGTGGAAGAACGGCCTGGCCGACCGGTTGGAGCTGCAGCAGCTGCCGCGGGTGCAGATGGAGCGGCTGGTGACCGGGGTGCTTGGCGGCGTGGTGGCGAGCCGGACCATCGAGCGGCTGTGGCGTGCCACCCGAGGCAACGTTCTGTTTCTTCGCGAGCTCGTCGAAGGTGGATGTGAGACGGGCCGGCTGAGGATGCGCGACGGGGTGTGGCGGTGGGAAGGGCGCATCGAGCCCACGCCGCGCCTGCGGGACATCGTTGCGGCGCAGCTCGGTGGGCTCGGTGCCGATGAGCAGACTGCGCTGGAGTTGCTGGCTACTGACGAACCCTTGGGTCTGGGTCGGGTGGCTAGCCTGATCAACCCCGAGGTAGTCGCGGTGCTGGAGCGCCGCGGCTTGGTGACCGTGGTGAACAGTGGCTGGCGAGCCGAGGTGTGGTTGGCCCACCCGATCTATGCCACGGTCGTGCGAGACCAACTGCCTGAGGCCGAGGCCTGTCGGTTGCGTCGCCGCCTGGCCAATGCCCACTTGCCCTGGAAGCGCCAGGACGACCTGCTCCGCGCCGGCACATTGTTGCTGGACAGCGACCAGCCGGGGGCGCACGCGAGCCTGCTCGCCGATGCCGCGGTGCACGCCAATGCGCTCCTCGACCACGACATCGCCGCGCGCATGGCGCGGGCGGCGATCGATGGCAGCGACGGCCGCGATGGTGTGCGGGCGCACTTGGCATTGCTGGAGGCGGTGCGCTGGCAGGGTCAGCCTGACGAGGCCGAACAAGTGGCGGCCGTGACCGCACCGTTTGCCACGTCGGCTGAGGACCGATCTCGGCTGGCGGTGGTACGGGCCTTGAACCTGTTCTTCGGTCTTGGCCAGGTGGCGAAGGCCGAGGCGACCCTGCATAAGGCATCCGCCGACGCTGCCGACAACGAGACGTGCCGGCGTACCAGCGCCGTACACGGCGTGCTTGCGTACTTCGCGGGACGGCCGCAGCAGGCAGCGGAGTCCGGCGGCGAGATCCTGGCGTCCGACGGAATCACTTCGGAGGCGTTGGTCTGGGCGTCCAGCGCAGCCGGGATGGGATTGGCCGCGCGGGGTCGCCCCACCGAAGCGTTGTCGGCCGTGTTCGCCGGTTGGGAAGCCCTCAAACGCTGCACGACCGAGCCGGAGATGGCGCTGTGCAGGCAGACCCTGGCACACAGTGAGTTGTCGGCGTTATTGCTGGCTGGGCGCATCGACGAGGCCCAGGCGCGAGCCGTTGAGCTGCACCAGTGGTGCATGAGTCAGGCGCAGTGGGCCGGCGATGCCCTAGCCGCCGCGCACGTCGGATGGGCGGCGCTGGCCGCCGGACATCTCCGCACCGCGATCCGTTGGCTGACCGAGGCTGTGGCCGGCCTCGGTGAACGCGACCCAGGTGGCTTCGAGCAGCTGTGTATCGCACTGCTGGCTCAAACGTATGCTCAGCTCGGTGAGCCGGCGGCCGCCCGGCGCCTTCTCGACGGCGGCGGCACGGCGCGCGATTCTCCTGGGCATCATTCATTTGGGCACCACTGTGCCGTATTCGAGCCCGAGTTCCTGCTGGCGGAAGCCTGGCAAGCGGCCGCTGACGATCGCATATCCCAGGCGACCGATCGGGCGCTGCGTGCGGCGGCAGTGGCGGCCGGTATGGGTCAGCGGGCCATGGAGGCGCAGGCCTTGCACACCGCGGTCCGGCTGGGACGGGCCGGGCAGGTGACCGGGCGGTTGCGCCAGTTGGCCGGTCAGGTCGACGGTCCGCTGGTGGCAGCCTTCAGCGCGCACGCCGAGGCCGCCGCTGCCAGCGCCGGTGGAGCGCTTGACGATGTGGCCGCCGAGTTCGAGGCGATGGGTGCTCGGCTGCTGGCCACCGATGCCGCCGCGCACGCTGCCGCGGCCCATCAGCGGGCCGGTGACCGCCGCCGAGCGGCGGCCTCCACGGCTCGGGCTGCCAGCCTGGCCCGAGCGTGCGAGATGATCCGCACACCTGCTCTGGAGCAGCTTGCACCGCGACCTCTGACCACTCGCGAAGACGAGGTCGCAAGCCTGGTCGTGCAGGGCATGAAAAACCAGGCCATCGCCGAGCGGCTGGTGCTGTCGGTGCGGACCGTCGAGGCACACCTGGCTAACGCCTATGCCAAGCTCGGCATCAGTAGCCGCGCCGAGCTAGCCCGAGCTCTCCGGACAGACTAGGTCCCTTGCCGGGCTAGCCTGGAAATCATGACGGCGAGGATCGTGCTCTTCGGGGCGACCGGCTACACCGGCCGCCGGACTGCGGAGGCGATGGTGCGCCGAGGCCTGCGGCCGGTCCTGGCCGGGCGCAGCGCGGTCCGGCTCGCCACACTGGCTGGGCGGCTCGGCGATCTCGAGGTGGCGACCGCCGATGTCGGCGACATCGCATCGGTACGGGCTCTGGTCGCCCAGGGTGACGTGCTGGTCAGCACGGTTGGCCCGTTCGTGCGACTCGGTGTGCCTGCCCTGCGGGCCACGATCGACGCGGCCGCAATCTACCTCGACTCCACCGGTGAGCCCCCGTTCATTCGCCGGGTTTTCGAGGAGTTCGGTCCGCTTGCCGAGCGGACCGGAGCTAGCCTGGTCACAGCGTTCGGCAACGACTACGTGCCCGGCAACCTCGCGGGCGCCCTGGCGCTGCGGTTGGCGGATGGAGTGGTGCACCGGGTCGAGATCGGTTACCTGATCACCGGGGTCGGCCGGACCCAGGTGTTCAGCCGGGGCACTTTTGCCTCGCTGACCGCGGTAGCTACCGAGCAGGCCTTCACCTGGCGGGACGGGATCCGCGCGGAGCCCGCCGGCTTGCGGATGCGGACCTTTTCCCTGGGCGGTCTTGACCGCCCAGCAATGACCATCGGTTCCACCGAGCACTACGCGTTGCCGCGGCTCGCTGGGCCCGGGGAGTTGCCCGAGGTGGACGTCTACCTGGGTTGGTTCGGCTCCGCGACGCGCGCACTGCACCTGTCCTCCCGGCTGACCTCAGTGCTGCTGCAACTGCCCGGTGCCCGGTCACTGGCGCACAGGACGGGGGAGCTCGCGCAGCGGTGGGTTGCTGAGGAGCCGGATCCGATCGCGCTGGCGCGGGTCGTCCCGCATTTCATCGCCACCGCCTATGACGCGTCCGGGACCGCACTGGCTGAGGTGCACTTGGTGTCCGGCGAGCCCTACCAGCTCACCGCGGACCTGCTGGCCTGGGGCGCGCAGCGGGCCGCCGAGCACGGAGTGTCCAGGCCGGGAGCGCTGGGCCCGGTGGAGGCCTTCGGTCTGGACACGCTCGAAACCGCAGCTGTCGAGGTAGGTCTGCGCCGCCTGTGACCCGTGGCGTGGCTGGTTAGGATGACCCGGTGACACGCAGGGACACCGTCCGAGTCGTAACGGTGCTCACCCTTGTGATGGGGTTGGGAGTGCTCGGGCTCGGGTGGCTGCTGTGGCCGGACGCCAGGGCAGGCGATGTCCGCCTGGCCCGCGGCACCGTGATGCAGGCGGTGGATTGCGGCCCGTCCAACGCTCGGGATGGGTTGCGGATCGAGCTGCTGGACGGCCGCGCGATATCCGGCTTGCTGGACGGCTGCGGTCACGGCCTGGGTGAGGTACTGACCGTCGAGGTGCCCGACCCGCTGCCTGCGGGGGACGTGGTCGTGCGCCTGCCGGGGACCGGGGTGCCGGCTGCAACGGCGCAGGCCCAGCGAATCGGCGCCGTCGGTGTTGTGGTGGCCGGAACTGCCGGTGCGTTGCTGGCCTGGCGGCTGCGCAGCCACTGCAGCTGAGCCACCCGTAGGGTTGGCCCATGTCCCGTATTCCGTCGCCCACGGTCGAGCTGCATCGAGAAACACTACCCAACGGGTTGCGGGTGGTGCTGGCGCCGGACCGGTCCGCACCGGTGGTCGCCGTCAGTGTGCACTACGACGTCGGATTCCGCTCCGAGCCGGAAGGTCGCACCGGCTTTGCGCACCTCTTTGAGCACCTGATGTTCCAGGGCAGCGAGAGCCTTGAGAAGCTCGCGCACTTCCGCCACGTGCAGTCGTCAGGCGGGACATTTAATGGCTCCACCCATCCTGATTACACCGACTATTATGAAGTAGTGCCCTCAGCGGCACTGGAACGTGCATTGTTCATCGAAGCGGATCGGATGCGGGCACCGCGGCTCACCGCGGACAACTTGCGCAACCAGGTCGACGTGGTCAAAGAAGAAATCCGACTCAATGTCCTGAACAAGCCCTATGGCGGATTTCCGTGGATCACGCTACCGCCGGTGCTTTACGAGACATTCCCCAACGCGCACAACGGATACGGCGACTTCTCCGAGCTCGAAGCGGCCACCATCGACGACTGTGCAGCGTTTTTCGACGTTTACTACGCGCCCGGCAACGCGGTGCTCACGGTGGCCGGCCACCTTGACGTCGACGATGCCGTCAAGCTGGTGCACCAGCACTTCGATGATGTTCCGGCCCGTCCGGTGCCGGTCCGGCCGTCGTTCGCTGAGCCACCGCCGGATCGGGAACGCCGGCACTACCAACCCGACCCGTTGGCTCCGCTGCCCGCGTTGGCGATGGGTTACCGGATGCCTGACCCGACCGTCGACCTCGGCGGCTATGTTGCTCACGAGGTGCTGTCCGCGGTGCTCTCCGACGGTGACTCCGCCCGCCTAGTGCAGCGCCTGGTACATAGCGATGAGCTGGTGACCGACATCAGCGCCAGGTGCGGGCTGTTCGGTACGCCACTGGATGCCCGCGACCCCGATACCTTCACTGTCACCGCGATCCACCCTGCCACCGTGGACGTCAATCGGGTGCTCGCGGCAATCGACGAGGAGCTAGCCCGGCTCGCCGCGGACGGTCCGGAGCCCGATGAGTTGAGCCGGATCACCGCCCGGTGGGCCGCCATGCTGTTCCGTGAGCACGACCGGTTGGTGTCGCGGACGCTGGCCATCGGGGCCTTCGAGCTGCTGCACGGACGCGCCGAGCTCATCACGGAATTCCCGGCATTGGTGACCGCGGTGAGTCCCGAGCAGCTCGCGAGCGCAGCGACCAGGCTCGCGCCGGACTCCCGTGCGGTGTTAATCCTCGAACCCGCACCCGGCCACGCGTCGAAACAGGAGGCGTAATGCTGCACCGCAGTGCCGAGCAGATCGGCAGGACCGACGTGGGACCGCGTCCCCTCCCTCCACTGGGTTCGACCCGCCCCGCCAGTGCACCTTCGGTTGTGGACACCGTGCTGGACAGCGGGCTGCGGGTGATCGCGGTTCGGCGACCCGCGGTCCCGATGGTGGAACTGCGCCTGGAGATTCCGTTTGGTGGCACGCATCGGACCCATCCGGCTCGGGCCGAGGTGCTCGCCTCTACCATGCTGTGCGGCACACCGCGACGGGACCGCTTCGCCGTCGACCGGGCGCTGGGCGCTGTCGGCGGTGACCTGGCAGCCGGGGTGAACCCCGAACACTTGTCGATGGCGGGGTCCGCGTTGGCCAGCGGGCTGGATGTGCTGCTTGACGTGCTCGCTGACGCGCTGCGCTCGGCGTCCTACGCTGCTGGCGAAGTGGCTCGGGAGCGGGCTCGATTGGTGGAGCGACTCACGATGAGCCGCTCCCAGCCGCGAGTGATCGCCCGGGAGGCGCTGCAGCGGCGCCGCTACGGCAAGCACCCGGCCACTCGCGAGTGGCCCGACGCCGACGATGTGGCCGCCGTGACGCCGGAGGCAGTGCGCGCCTTGCACCGCCGCTCGGTGGTGCCTGGCGGCTCAGTCCTGGTGCTGGTGGGCGACCTCGTTCCGGCCCGTGCGGTGGAAGCAGTGCAGTCTGCCCTCGCCGCCTGGCAGTCCGATCGGTGGGCTGTCGAGTTGGCTCCGTTGCCTGAGCTGACCGGGGCTGACCTGCAGTTGGTGCACCGTGCGGGTGCGGTGCAGTCGCAGCTACGCCTGTCCGCGCAGGCGGTGCCACGCGCCGATGAGCGTTACCCAGCGCTGCAGCTGGCAAATCTGATCTTCGGGGGATATTTCTCCTCCCGCTGGGTGGAGAACATCCGGGAAGACAAGGGATACACCTACGGCGCGCACTGTGGACTGGAGTTCACTCCGCACGGGGCTACGTTGGTCGCCGAGGCTGACACTGCCAGTGCGGTCACAGCGGCCGCTTTACTGGAGACTCGCTACGAGTTGGGTCGGATCGCGGTGGTGGCGCCCGCGGAGTCCGAAACCGACAATGCGAGGCACTATGCGATCGGATCGATGACGATCGCCACCTCGTCGCAGCGTGGTCTTGCGGGCCACCTCGTCACGCTGGCCGCCCTCGGCCTGGACCTCGACTGGCTGCGCACCCACCCCAGCCGGCTGGAAGCGGTCACCAGCGAACAGGTCGCTGAGGCAGCCGCTGCATTCTTCCCGCCCACCCGGTTCACCGGCGTGGTGGTGGGTGACGCTGAAAGACTGGCCAGCCCACTCGCCGCGCTGGGTGGCGTGGAACTGCCGTGAGCGCACCGCCGTGATGTGATTGCCGGTCAGGTTCAGATGAAGTACAAGCCGATCACCCATCCCGTACTGGTCAGCGCCATCACCATGACTGACCACAGGATCAGTAGCGGAACACTGAACCACACTCCGGGTTTGCCATCGCCATCAGGCGAATCCTGGAGGTCAGCGGCGAACCACCGCATGTGGTCAGTGAGTTCGCGTTCCCAGAGCGTCCGGTCGGTGATCTCCACTGGCCCATCCTCCTTGCCACGACCGTCAGAACGTAATGACGCCTCGTAGCATAGTGCTTTCGCACACGAGCCGGGTACGATCGCCGCCCACCTAGGCGGGCATGGCCTCGGTGATCTGATCGATCGTGGGGTTGGTCAGCACCGAGCCATCCGGCAGCAGCACGGTCGGCACGGTCTGGTAGCCGCCGTTGGCGCCGGCTACGAACGCAGCGGCCGCCGCGTCGTGCTCGATGTCCACCTCATGGAAGCTGATGCCTGCCCGGTCCAGCTGGGCCTTGAGTCGCCGGCAATAGCCGCACCACACAGTGCTGTACATCGTCACGGTGCTGTCCATCGTCAGGTTGCTCACGCCATGCATCAACACCGCGACGTTATGCGGTGTTCCGCTGCTGTCGGATCGCTCTGCCAGGATGGGCGACCGTGGCCAGGGCACTACATGACCGGGATCTTCTCGACGGTCTTGACGAGGAGCAGCGCGTGGTGGTGTGTGCTCCGCGCGGTCCGGTCTGCGTGCTGGCTGGTGCGGGTACCGGAAAGACTCGCGCCATCACCCGACGGATCGCCCAGCTGGTCCGTACCGGCCATGTCGCGGCGGGACAGGTTCTTGCGGTGACGTTCACCGCCCGCGCGGCGGGAGAGATGCGCACCCGGCTGCGCGACCTGCGCGTCGGGGCGGTGCAGGCCCGAACTTTCCACGCCGCCGCATTGCGCCAGCTGCGCTACTTCTGGCCTCGGGTGGTAGGTGACCAACCGTGGCCGCTGGTGGAGCACAAGCTGCGGCTGGTCGGCCAGGCCGCGCAGCGAGCCGGCGCTGCAACCGGCCCCGACGACCTGCGCGATCTCGCCGGCGAGATCGAGTGGGCCAAAGCCAGCCTGGTCACCGCTGCGGACTACCCCGCTGCGGTGGCCACGGCGCGCCGGGACATCCCAGCACCGGCGGCGCAGATCGCGGCTGTCTACGCCGGATATGAGGAGATCAAGAACCGTAGCCGGGTACTCGACTTCGACGATCTGTTGCTGCACACCGCAGCCGCGCTCGAGGAGCACTCAGGAGTTGCGCAGGAGTTCCGGGACCGCTACCGCTGTTTCGTCGTCGACGAGTACCAGGACGTCACACCGCTGCAGCAGCGCGTGCTGGACGCCTGGCTGGGTGCGCGTGAGGACCTCACCGTCGTCGGTGACCCGAACCAGACCATCTACTCCTTCGCCGGTGCGGCCCCCCGATTCCTGTTGGAGTTCACCAGGCGATTCCCCGAGGCGGCGACGGTGCGACTGCGCCGTGATTACCGCTCCACGCCGCAGATCGTGTCGCTGGCGAATCGGGTGATCTGCGCTGCGGTCGGCCGGCCAGCGGGTGCCCGGCTGCAGCTGGAGGGCCAGCAGCCACCCGGCCCGGAGCCGTCTTTCCACGAGCATGATGACGAGCCCGCAGAGGCCACCGCCGTGGCGAAGGCGATCGCCGAGTTGCTGGGTCAGGGGATGGCGGCTGCCGAGATTGCCGTGCTGTACCGGGTGAACGCCCAGTCCGAGGCTTACGAGCAGGTGCTGGACGCCCGCGGGATACCGTTTCAGGTCCGCGGTGGGCAGCGGTTCTTCCAGCGTCCGGAGGTGCGGACCGCGATCCGCGCGCTGCGGGCGGCGGCCACGGCAGGCACGGTGAACTCAACGGGGGAGCTGGGCACCACGGTCCGCGAGCTACTCGCCGCCCACGGGCTCAGCACGCAACCCCCTGGTGGCGGTGCCGCGCGGTCACGCTGGGAATCGCTGCACGCGCTGGTTGAGCTGGCCACTGACCTGGCGGTCGGCACGCCAGATGCCGACCTGGGCCAACTGGTGACCGAACTCGACGCTCGGGCCGACGCCGCCCACCCACCGGCGGTGCAGGGCGTGACGCTGGCCTCTTTGCACGCCGCGAAGGGCCTGGAGTGGGATGCGGTTTTCCTGGTCGGGCTCGTCGAGGGAACGATGCCGATCCAGTACGCCGACGGTGACCAGGCCGCGTTGGAGGAGGAGCGTCGGCTGCTCTACGTCGGTGTGACCCGGGCCCGCCGTTGGCTCGCGCTGTCTTGGGCGCTATCGCGCAGTGCCGGCGGCCGGCGCTCGAGGCGTCGCAGCCGCTTTCTCCACGGCCTGGTGCCCCAGGGTCCCCCGGTGGTGCGGCCTGCCGGCTCCACTGCGCAGCCGAGGGCTGTGTTCACGACGACCTCCGGCAAGGCTTACTGCCGGATCTGTGGCATCCCGGTCACTGGGACGATCGCGGTGCAGTTGGCCCGATGTGCTGGGTGCCCGTCTGATGCCGACCGGGAGCTGCTGGGCCGGTTACGGGACTGGCGCACCGGTTGTGCGAACGAGCAGCGGGTTCCCCCCTTTGTGATCTTCACCGATGCCACGCTGACCGCCATCGCCGAGCAACGGCCAGCCGACGCCGCCGGCCTGACCGCCATCCCCGGGATCGGGGCAGCCAAGCTGGACCGCTACGGGGCCGAGGTACTTGCCCTGGTCCGCGGCAGTTCGGGCAGTGGTTGACAAAGAAAGTACGAAATTCGGTTGCTGGTGTATCAGCAGGACCCTAACCTTGCTCTTACTCTTCGGAAGCAGCTATTGCATGCTGCTGACCAGGATGGATTGCCCAGCTACTGAGCATGGGCCGAGCGGGAAGGGAGGTGCCGTGATGGAGAGTTACCTGACCACCGGCGCCCGTCGCTTCCCGCAGCGCGGACACCTCGCTATGCCAGGAGAGGTCTGGCCCAAGCGCTTGCCGATTGCGCCGATTGGCGCGCTTCGGCTGCGTGCCGGGCGTTCCTTCCACTGCACCGTCATCAACCCGACCGGCATTGACCTGCCGGTTACCGACCGCATGCGTACGTCTGCATCGGAGCCTTGATCCTCGAGCCAGCAACAACCGGCTCGTAAAGGCCGCGGACCCCGCAGCGGGATCCGCGGCCTTTGTGTGTTGCTAGGTCCTCATCCCGCGGCGGGCACGGTACCGGCGATTTGCACTGGCACCACCACCGAGGAGGAGAGACAAGTGTTGACCGCGACCGTCGCGCTGGATGGCGGGGCATTGCCCGACCTGCTGGGTGGGGCAGAGCTGGCCCACCTGCTCGATACCGCGCCCTCCGGGTCGGACGCCCTGCCCTGCCGCGCACACAACCCGGACCTGTGGTTCGCCGAGGCACCGGCAGAGCTGGAGCGGGCCAAGCAGCTCTGCGCCGGTTGCCCGGTCAGAGCCCAGTGTCTGGACAGTGCGCTGGCTCGGCAGGAGCCGTGGGGAGTCTGGGGTGGTGAGATCTTCGACCACGGTGCAGTGATCCCGCGCAAGCGTCCGCGGGGCAGGCCCAGCAAGGCCGCCCTCGAGCGGGATCGCGTCGAGCGGGATCCCTCCTCCGGACGGGGAACCGCCGCGTGACCGCCCACGCATCGGAATTGGCGCCCTTCAAGGGCCCCCAACCCCGATCCCGCGTGCACATAACGACAGCCAACCCGGCCGGTGCCCAGGAATTGCGCCTGCGCCGACCGATTGCCCAGGAGTCGAAACGCCATGCTGCTGCACGAAATGCTCGCCCGAGACCGAATGCGCGAGGACCAACGCCGGGCCAGCCAGGCCCGGCTGGCCCGGCGGCTGGCCGCGGTTCACCGTTGGAACCGCCTGGCCTGCTACGCTGACCGGCGATCCCGCCGCGTCGCCGAGCGCCTGTAGTTGGGGGCCCTTCAAGGGTCCCCAACCCCGGCCCTGCGCGCATATAACCACCACCAACCTGACGGGCAGTGCAAGCCTTCCCGACACGCAGCCGCGCGACTCGAGTCTGCGCGTCGCCATCGAGCATGGTTCGGGTAGCGGTATCAGCTGGCGAAGCCCGTCTGCCAGCGCTGAGTGATCCCGCGCAGCGGCACGGTGGCGTCGAGCTGGCACAGCACACCGAATGTCCCGGTGGTCACCCGGTGGATCAACAGGTAGCTGGGTGGCAGGTTGAGCGCTCGCCCAGTCCGGAAGTCCGGGCCAGAGAAGTCACCGACGCGCTCGGCTTGAGACTGCATCCAGGCCCTGGTGAAGTGGAAGGTATCATCGCGTACCGGGTCGGCGAACGGGCTGAGGTAGGCCAGCACATCCTCGGCCTGTAGTTGCATGCCGGGTCGGACGAAGCCCTCCGAGCGCAGTAGCTCGAGCAACTCATCGGAGCGTTCCTCGACAGCCAGCCGGGTTGCCACCCCCAGAATGCGCGGGGGTCCACCGGGCAACTTCGCCGAGGCGCCGAAGTCAAGCACGCACAACCGTCCGTCATTCAGTCGCAGGAAGTTGCCCGGGTGCGGATCTGCGTGCAGCAAGCCAGTGAGGGCGGGGGAGGAGGAGTGGAATTCCGACAGCTTGCAACCGATGTCATCTCGCTCGGAGCGCGAACCGGCGCGGATGATCTGGGCCATCGGAGTTCCGGTGACCCACTGCGACACCATCACCTTCGGCGAGCTGGCGATGACGGAAGGAACGGTGATTTCGGAGTGGTTCCGGAAGGCTGCGGCGAAAATGCGCTGGTTATCGGCCTCGTCACGGTAATCGAGCTCCTCGACCATCCGGTCCTGCAACTCGGCGAGCAGCGGCTTGACCTCCAGGCCCGGCACGATTGCCTGGAACAGTCGGCTGAACCTCTGCAGTTGCCGCAAATCGGAGCGCAGCGCCTCGTCTGCGCCCGGGTACTGCACCTTGACCGCGACCTCGCGACCGTCATGCCAGACCGCGCGGTGCACCTGGCCAATGCTGGCGGCTGCCGCAGGCTCCTCAGAGAAGTCGGCGAAGCGGCGGCGCCATCCTGAACCGAGTTGCTCGTCGAGCACCCGCCGCACCGACCGTGGGGACATCGGCGGCGCTGCGGACTGCAGCTTGGTCAGTGCCTCCCGGTACGGTGCGGCGAGCGCGTCGGGAATTGCCGCCTCGAACACGCTCAGCGCCTGACCGAATTTCATCGCGCCGCCCTTGAGCTCACCGAGCACCGCAAAGAGTTGCTCGGCGGTGCGGGCGCTGAGCTCGGCGTTGACGTCCTGCGCATCGTGTCCGGCCAGCCGCCTCCCCCAGCCGGTGGCGATCCGGCCGGCCACACCGAGCGGGAGGCTCGCAAGCCGGGCGGTTCGCGCAGCAGCCTTGCGCGGGATGTCGGTCACGGGGTGATTGTCTCCCGGGGCCGCCTTGGGCAGTAGTGGTGTCGAGACGTCATCGGGCGCCGCAGCCGCAGCGTGGGTGGACTGGCCGGGGATGTCGACGCAACGTGCCGCGCACCGGGTCCACTTCCAGAGCGGCGCACCACGTCGGCGGGACCGGCAGACCGGCTCGTGGTCCGGCCAGCGCAGCGAGTATCTGTTCAGCAGTCAGCGCAGCAGCGAGCTGGGTGCAGGCCAATCCGGCGGTCTGGACCTGTCCGGCTAGCTGGGCGGCCAGTTTCGGCCAGGCCAGGTCGGAGTCCGCGAGGTGCAGCTCGGCGCAATGCAGGCAGCTGCTGCGACCCGGGCACACCAGCGGGCCGACCACTGCCGTTCCTTCGTGGGCGTAGCCGATCAGATGCGAAATCCCGGCTGTGAGCAGCTCGGTGACCATGACCGGCTCGGGGACCGTCACATCACAGAGCACGACCAGGTCGGGCTGCCGGCGAAGGGAAACGGTCGCCTCGGGCGCGCACCGGCGCACGGCATCCGCCGCCGCTGCCGCGCGGGTCCGGCCGATATCGTCCGGAAGGTAGCCGGTGCCGACGTCTGCGGCGGTGACCGTTCCAGTGGCTTCCACCGCGACCTGGCCTACGCCGGCCGCTGCCAGCAATGTTGCCAGCGCCACCGCTATCCGGCCGGATCCGACCACCCGCACCGCAGCCTCACGCCGCTGGCGCAGCACGCGTCGTGTTGCGCAGGTGGTGTGCACCGACCAGCTGGTTGCCTCGGTGGCCAGCGCGACGCGGTGCCAGCCTGGTGGACCGTCATCGGCAGCCGAGGCGTCCTGCACCAGGCCGCTGCGGTGCAGATCGGTGAGCATCGCAAAGGCGTCACCCGCTGGTGATCCGGCTGTCTCAGCCGTTGCGATCAGCTCCGCAGTGCTGCGGACCCCGTCCATACGGTTGAGCAGTGCCGCGAGCGGTTCTGGCAGGCCGTCAAGAACCATGGCGCGTTGCGGGTCCAACCCAAGCTGCAAGCAGCTGGGAGAGCGCCATACGGTCGCCCGGCCCGGCGCGAGTCGTAGCCGCTCTGGCAGATAAGACGGCATGACAGTGATGTTCGGCAGACTCATGTCTCGGAATCTTGGTGCGCCCGGCCCGGCAGCTCAAATGGCTGTCCACAGCCCCGATCGGTTATCCACGACTTATCCACAGCTGTGCACAGGCGGTTTCCTGCGCCAGCCCCGAAAACAACTGGAAGTGAAGATCACTCCCGAGGGCGCTGAGGTTGGTCGTCGGGAGGCTCGGAGCCGGAAGCGTCGGGGCCAGTCGTATCGGGGCCGGAAACCTGGGAGTCGTCGGGAGGCTGCTCACGAGGGGCGTCGGCTGCGGCGGTGCGCTCCAGCGCGGCGATCGGGTCGTCCAGGTCGGCGGCATGAGTTGCGGTCCGATCGACGAACCGGGTGGGGTCATCGAGATCCTCGGCTGTGGGTAGCAAGTCCCGGTGGCCCCACAACGCGTCGCGGGCCTCGATTCCCTGCTGCTCAGTGAGCTTTCGCCACAATTCGGAGGCCGCCCGAAGTTTGCGCGGCCGCAGCTCCAGCCCAACCAGGGTGGCGAAGGTCTGCTCGGCGGGGCCCCCGGACGCGCGCCGCCGTCGCAGTGTCTCCCGCAGCGCATCGGCACCGGGAAGGCGTTCGCCTACGGCGTCGGCAACGACAACGTCGACCCAGCCCTCCACCAGCGCCAGCAGCGCTTCCAGCCGGGTCAGGGCGGCCTGCTGTTCGGGACTGTTCCGTTGCTCCAGCAGACCGGATGCCATCAGCTGATCCATGCTCTGCGGGTCGGATGGGTCGACCTGGCGAGCTATCTCCTGCAGCGCATCGGTGTCCACCTGAATCCCACGGGCGAACTCCTCGACGGTGCCCAACAGCCGCTGGCGCAGCCACGGCACGTGCGCGAACAGGCGATGGTGCGCGGCCTCGCGGGCCGCCAGGAACACGATCACTTCGGAGCTCTTACGCTCCAACCCTGTGGCGAACCGCTCAATCGAGCCCGGCAGCAGGGCCGCCACTCCCAGCGGTCCCAGTGGCAACCCGATATCGGTCGACGTGAGCACCTCGCCACCGAGCTGGGCCAGCGCCGAGCCCAGTTGCGAGCCGAAGGCCATCCCGCCCATCTGCTCCACCATCGCCACCAGCGGACCGGCTGTCTGGCGGACTTCGCTGGGCAAAGCGTCAATCCACGAACCGGCCATCCGGCGGGCCACCGGATCACACAGTCGCTGCCAGGTGGGCAGCGTTCGCTCTACCCAGTCCCGCGGTGCCCACGCCGCACTGCTCTGGGTCCCGGTGGGCAGCGCCGTTGCCGCGTCCAGCCACAGCTCGGCCAGCCGCACTGCGTCGGTGATCGCGGAGGCCTGCTGGGCCGAGGGCAACCCACTCGTGGACAGCTTCTGCATCGCCATCTGTTTGGCCAAGTCGTAGTTGACCGGGCCGCCACCGCCACCGGCCGCGCCCTGGCTGAGCATCTGACCTAACTGGGTGAGCATCTGACCGAGGGCACCAACATCCAAGCCGCTGGCCCCGAAGGCTGCGAAGGGGTTGGCTGGGTCGGTGCCGCCGCCGGTGTCTTCGGGAGGTTTCCTCCGATCGGGGTCCCGAGGGTCTCGCGAGTCCTCGGGGCCGAAGCCGAAGGGCAAGTCGCTCATGGACCACACGTTACGCGGACCCGGGGCACGTACGCTGTCCGGCCGTGAGCCGCCGAACCTGGACCCTGCTGGTCAGTCTCGGTCTCGCCATGGCGCTCGGATTGTTGGGCGGGCTGGCGCCGGTGCCCTATGTCGCACTTCGTCCGGGTCCCACTTTCAACACTCTCGGCGAGGTCGCGGGCAAGACAGTGGTGAACATCAAGGGCACCCAGACCTATCCAACCAGTGGACACCTCAACATGACGACCGTCTCGGTGATCGACAAGGTGACGTTGTACGGGGCGCTTGGCCTGTGGATGTCCGGCCGTAGCGCACTGGTTCCCCGCGACGAGATCTTTCCGCCAGGGCTGTCCGAACAGCAGGTCGAGAAGCAGAACCAGCAGATGTTTCAGGACTCGGAGTCCAAGGCCGAGACTGCGGCGCTGCGCTACCTGGGTTATCCGACCCAGGTAGTGGTCGAGCAGGTGGCCACCGGCAGCGCCGCGCAGGGGAAGCTGATTGCCGGAGATCGGCTGCTGGCCGTCGACGGCAAGGAGATGAGCACCGCTCAACAACTGGTGGACATGCTCGCGGGCAGCCATCCCGGTCAGCTCGTCCAGGTCCGCTTCCAGCGCCTGGCGGCCGCGCCGCAGGAGGTGACGATCACACTCAGTGGCGGAGAGTGGCCAGGTCGCGGCTACCTCGGTGTCGGAGTGACCGATCGGACCGAGGTGAACTTCGCCATCGTCATCAGTCTGGCTGATGTGGGTGGTCCCTCGGCGGGTTTGATATTCGCGCTGGCCATCGTCGACAAGCTGACGCCTGGGGCGTTGGTCGGGAACACCTTTGTGGCGGGTACCGGTGCAATCGATGCGGGCGGTGAGGTGGGTCCGATCGGCGGTATCCCGCTCAAAATGATTCGTGCCCGGGAAGCGGGAGCGTCGGTGTTTCTGGTCCCGGCGGGCAACTGCGCCGAGGCTGTGCAGCGTGTCCCCGAAGGACTGCAGCTCGTGCGGGTGGGGACCCTGGCGGAGGCGGTGAGCGCGCTGGATGACGTGCGAGCAGGCCGCCAGCCGCCGACTTGCTGACGCTCAGCGCAACGTTTCTAGCAGCGCGCGCAGCAGGTTGGGGGCGAGCTGCGGGTCTGCTACCAATTCATCGTGTCCCAGGTCGTCCCCGGCCTGGGCCCGTAGCCGCAGTACACAGGCCCCGACGCCGTCCCGAAGCACCGCCGCGACCAGCCTGCCTTCCCGCCGCTGCGGATGCCCGGCGGCGGCGCGCCGGGCCTCCGTTGGGTCATCGGGCAACTCGCCGAGACCCGCCTGCGCCGCAGGCGGGAGTACCACGATTTCTTGGACCAACGCGCAGCCGGCGACTGCCTCAGGCCATTCGATGCCAGCCAGCGCGGCATCCAGCTCGCCGCCGGGCAGGGCCTCCTGGGCCACCGGCGTGAGCTCGGCGTCGGTGTCGAGTTGAGCGGCTAATTCGGGCTGGCTGGCCAGCAAGGTCGGGGTTGCCACCAGCGCGAACAGCTGTGGCTGCTGGTCCCAGCCGGCGGCTGCAACGAATTCCTCGACCTCCCGCGCAGTGGCTTCCAAGGCGGGGGACCGGGACGGGTATGGCGTCGGCTCGCTCACTCGCCCATGGTCGCACCGGAGTTGGACACGGGCCGCAGCGGTGCGGCCACCGGGATCGGAACCACAGGGCACTCCGTAGAGTTGGACAGGAAGGACTCAACCCGGCGTAGGGGAACCCAGGCTGCGGCGAGAGGAGTCTGCACTGCATCGCCGTCGTC
>DASQVB010000429.1:0-2532 GCA_035640975.1 Pseudonocardiaceae bacterium | reverse complement strand
TCAGACCCGAATCCGCGAGTAGTGGTGCGACACGGATTGTGAGATGGAGATAGGTGCCCTGTGACCTGGGATGATGATGTTTGCGAAGACATGATCATCTCGGGTGGAAGGACACCTATCTGGTGGGCAGACTACGGGTTGGGAAACGACCGCGGTCCAAGCTGTGGATCGGCGCGCCGGATCCGTCGCTGACTGGGGTATCGGGGATGGCGGCGATCACCGAGCTGTGCGAGCAGCTCGATGTGGGCGGGGCGTTGGACGCCGCGGTGGGTTCGATTAAGCAACGGGCTCGCGGGCACTCGGCGGGGCAGTTGCTGGTCGGGCTGGCCGCAGCACAGCTGGCAGGTGAGGACCATCTGGTCGGGTTGGACCGCCACCGCGCGGATGCGGCTGGTCAGGTGCTGACGCCGGTGGCGGGGTTGTGCTCGACGACCGCGGCGGGGTTGGCCCGGCGGATCACCGACGGGCAGTGGATCCGGGTGGAGACCGGGGTGGCGGCGGTGACCACCCGGATGCTGTCTCGGCTGCCGGCACCGCGCCGCTCGGCGCTGCTGGCGATGGTGACAATCGATCTGGACACCACCGATGTGGAGGTTTATGGCCGCCGCAAACAGGGAGTGGCCTACAACTACCAGGGGCAACGCTGCGGCCGCCCGCACGTCGCGACCTGGGCCGAGGCGGATGTGGCGCTGGCCGCGGACTTGTTGGCCGGCAACATCGATCCTCGTCGGGGTGCGCCTGGGTTGCTGCGCCGGGCGCTGGCCGCCCTGCCCAAGGGGGTCGACCGGATACAACTGCGCGCTGATGGCGGGTACTTCGCGGTCGACCTGGCCATCGCTGCGCACCGGGCCGGTATCACGTTCGCGATCGGGGCCAAGCGCATCGCAGCGCTGTGGCGCACCCTGGCCGGGGTGACCGCCACCGACTGGGTCGACGCGATCGACATGGCACACGCGCAGGTCACCGTCGCCGACTATGGCCCGGCCTGGTGGCCCACCGACACCCGACTGTTGATCCGCCGGGTCCGCCTAGACTGTGACCAGATCAGCACCGACCCCCGGGCGCGGCGGCGGCGCACCCTGCACCCCGACCAGCGCGCCCTGCCGCTGGACGAACTCGCGCAGGCCGACGCGGTCTATGGCTACTCGTTTATCCTGACCAACCTCGATGCGTCCACTCCGGACAAAGCCGCGGCCGTCGAGCACTGGTACCGGCACCGCACCGAGATCGAAAACATCTTCCGCGACGCCAAACACGGTGCCGCCCTGCGTCACCTACCGTCGGGATACGCCCACGTCAACCGGGCCTGGATGTGGGGCGCGTTGATCGCCACCAGCCTCGCGGGCTGGTTACACCAGCTCACCGCCGACCCCGACCCCGGCGGCGGGCTACTGGGCTGGGGTGTCCGCGACGGCAAAGCCATGATCGCCACCCTGCGACACCGACTCATCTGCGTCCCCGGCCGGCTCATCCGCCACGCCGGCCAACTCATCCTGCGTCTGCCACCGGGCAACCACCTGCTCAACGAAGTCCTCACCCGACTACGCGCCCTACCGGCAGCATCCTGACCAGGCCATCTCGGCCCGAACACCCGGAACCCCGCTCACCCGAGGCGACACTCGGGTCCCCGACCTGCCCCCAATCCGCCAACACCAGAAAAAAGACACCAAAAGATCAACAACCCAAGTTGGAGATCAACTCATCGCGCTATCCACCGATTCGGGTCAGACCTTGATGACCTCCGTCCGGGGGCGGACTCTATCGGATCGAGGCGTTGCGGCGGTTGAGTGAGGTGGACCTGGTCCACCTCCGGTGGCGCACCGCGAGCGACGCGGGTGGCTCACGGTGCCGGTAGACGCCGCCTGTCGGGCTGATCAACTTGGCCATAAGCGGATTCGGTCAGCGACATACTCGACCACGCGTATCCCGTTACTAGAGTGCTCAGCACCGGGGTCGACCTATGTTCTCCGGGTCTCACTGGCTCTGCGGGTGGATCGTGCGTTTCGCGATCTGTGCGTCGACTGGATTCATCTGCTCGTTCTCCGATGACTGCGGATCCCACCATAAGAACGCTGACGCCTCGCCGTTGGAGGCTGTTGCGTTGTGCGAAGGCGGGGCAGACGAAATCGTAATCCCTACTGGTCAGATCGCCAGAGCCAGCTCGTCGAAGGCAGTCAGGACCGGTAGGTTTATGACTTCCTCGGTTCCCAGTTCGTAGTGGCCGCGGCGGATGTTCTGGATGAACGCATGCCCGGCACAGATCACTTGAGCGCAGCGGAGTTGTTTGAGGCCCCGCATTGGCCGCGACCGGGACTTGAGCTGTCCATGATCGGACTCGATCGGGTTAGTGGCGTACTGCTCCAGGACATGGCACGCCGCGGGCAGCAGCTTCTCGACCACTCGCGGATAGGCGGGCGCCTGATCGGTGCTGACCTCGCTGGGACGTGGGCCGTGCTCCAAGGCACGGGTGAAGAACCGGCGAGTGGCCGCCAGGTCCCGCTTCTGGGAGACCAGCACGTCGATGACCTGTCC
>DASQVB010000428.1:0-5159 GCA_035640975.1 Pseudonocardiaceae bacterium | reverse complement strand
AATCCGCAGAGCACGTCGTCACTGCACGTGCCGGGTGCGGGCACGGTCAGCGTGGCGTCTTCGTCGGTGGTGTGTGCATGCGCATCGGTTTCCGCTCACCAGCGGTCCTCAGGGGACTAAGAACGCAGTTCTTTCAGGATGTGCCCAGTGACGTGCCCGGATTGAGGCCGCCGGTGCCACCAAGCAGCCCGCCCACAATGGGCTCAAGGACGGGATCGATGATCTGTCCCGGATTGAGACCTCCCGTGTCGTCGGATGGATCACCAAGAATGGGTAACGCGGTGACGGTACCCATCGGGCTCGCGGGTGTCGCGGCGTTGGCGACCCCACCAATGAGCAAGCCACCCCCTACCGCGACAGCGACCACCAGGCCCTTCGCTGCGAGCCGAGTCGAGAATCTGGTCTTAAGCACGATGTGACTCTTTCCTTTCAGAATAAGGGGCCATTTTAGGCCTCTCGCGATGTGCCGTTTTACGCAACGCGGGTTGCATGGACCACTGTCCGGGCACGCACGTCCGTAGTCGCCGAACTGGTGGTGAACAACCAGCCATTGTGCGGCGCGTGTTGCTAAGCAATCGCAGGGTGACGTTAATAGACGGTGACATAGCGCTGAATAGCGCCCGACGTCCTGCGGCTGATGGACCGCTTCGCAAACCTGCCCGCCATGCTGCTCAACGCTGGCCCAAGGAATGAGTTGTGTGCGATCTCCAGTACGTACGGGGTGCCATCCGGCCCGAAGACAAGGTCAATGGCGTTGGTCAGGCCGGTGGCTAGAATTGCAGGGCCTGGTCGCCCTGCTGCTCACTGATGATGCTGCCACCATCACCGCGTCATCGACGCTGAGGCCGGCTTCCGCAGCTGGAAAATGTGACTGCAGGGTCTGGTCACACGGCGCAGCGCAGCGGACCGCCATTGAAGGCGACCGCGTCCGCCAATGCGGCCATCAGGTCGATGTCGCCCCCGACGTCGTCGGCGTACTCGCGATGCAGGTTCAGCACTAGACGCTCGGGGTCTGGCCAATCGGTGAACTCGCCCAGTTCGCAGCGCTCGGCTGCCTGCAGTGGGGTTAGTCCGTCGCGCTTTCCGGCCCGAGCGGCGTCCAGAACGAATCGGTAATACCGCTCGTGGGCTGCCAACACGTCCGGGAAGCCCTCGATGCTGATGACGCTGCCATGGCCAGGAACTATGTGCTCGGGCTCAAATTCCACCATCCAGTCGAGTGAGCGCAGCGCGCCTTGCAGGCTTCCCATCAACACGAGTGGCGTGACGCCGTGAAACAGCAGGTCCCCGCTGAACAGCACCCGCTCGTCGGGGAGCCATACGACCAGGTCACCCCGGGTATGAGCGGCTCCGCCGGGGTGCCGCAGCTCGACTCGTCGTTGTCCGGCGAAGAGGGTGAGCTCGTCACGGAACACGACGCTGGGTACGCGCCGGGTGACACGCCCCCACTGGGGAACCGGCTCCCAGAAAGGGGGACAGCCGTCGATGAGAGGGTCGACGAGCAGACCTTCCCGGGTCGCCTCGTGTGCGATGAGGACGGTGGATTCGGGCAGCACGCTGTTGCCGTACGTGTGATCGCCGTGCTGGTGGGTGTTGACGGCCAACCGCACCGGTGCGTCGCCGGTCGCGTCGCGGATCATGGTGAGAAACCGGCTGGTACGCGCCTCGGTCGCACACGTATCGATGATGATCGTGCCGTCCTCGTCTGTGATGGCCCCCGCGTTGTTGATCCACCACGAGCCGTCGGGTTGATACCAGGCCAGCACTCCGGGGGCCATCTCGTGCAGGAACGCTGCCTCGGGCGAGCAGTCGAGCATGGCTATCCCAGCCCCTTTACCGCGTGTGGCCGGTACCGCTCCTCTACATGGTTGATTGTGAAGACGCGTGAGGCGCGTCGCTACCCGGAGATGTGGACGGAGGGCGTTCAAGATCAATGTATGACGAGAGAACTGAACACCCTCCTGGTCGCACTGTACGTGTTGATCGACGATCACGTGGTTGCGGCGCGCGTCGGTCGCGGCCGTCAACCCCTGCTCAGCGACAGCGAACTGATCACCCTGGCGGTGGCCCAGGTGTTGCAGGGATATCACTGCGAACGTCGCTGGATCCGCCATCTCCGCAGCAGCCCCCAGTGGCGTGGCATGTTCCCCTACCTGCCCGACCAGTCGGGCTACCACAGGCGGTTGAAAAACGCCCAGCCATTGCCGTGCAAGACGATCCTCATTTTGGCCTCGTGCTGTCCGTCCTGGTTTGACGACCTGTGGATGACCGACGCCACCCCGCTGCCCTGCGGTATGTCACGACAGACGGTGAAACGTTCGGAGCTGGCCGGGCACGCGGGCTATGGCTACTGCGCCTCCCACCGGAATCTGGCACAACCGGACCACCGACGCCACCACCAAACGCTCACTGACCGCCTACGACCACTGACACCAACTTCACGGAATCACTCATCTAGGCGGTGGAGTTCTGTCTCGCCGAGCCTCACGTCGAGCGCGGCCAGCGCATCGCCAAGGTGGCCCACCTTGGTCGCTCCCACCATGGGTGCGGCGACGCCCGGTTTATGCATCAGCCATGCCAAAGCGATCTGCGCGGGCGGCAGGTCGCGTTCAGCCGCCAACGCTGTCACGGCGTCGACTACGTCAAAGTCGGAATCGTCGTAGAGCTGGTTGGCGAAATCGTTGTTCTTGAACGGTTGGTGTGGCGCTCACCACCACGATTACGGCTGCCGGTGAGTCATCCGCGGGCCAGCGGGCTCCAAGGGATCACGCCAACGCCTATATCCAGGCAAAACGGGATCATCTCGCGCTCTTCCTCGCGGTACAGCAGGTTGTAGTGGTTTTGCATGCCCAACTGGACGTAATCCACCAGGTGACCCTCGCACGAGCCGGATACGTCATGCACAGCTTCATCAGATTCGGCCGGGTGCCTGGGCCGTGTTGGCGTGTTCTGCCAGACTCATAGGCCGGGAGGGCAGCACAGAGCCGGAGGGGACCTGATGGCCGATGAGGGTGACCTGCTGGGTCGCATCCGCGAGCTGGTCAACGCCGAGCATGACCTGCGGGAACGCCGAGGCCGAGATGAGCTGAGCAGCGACGAGGAACGCTCCCAGCTGGCTGCGCTTGAGGTGCAGCTCGACCAGTGCTGGGACCTGCTGCGGCAGCGTCGTGCCCGGGCGGCGGCCGGGTTGGATCCTGATGAAGCGCAGGTCCGACCGCCGGACGAGGTCGAGGGCTACCTCAGCTAGCTGCTTGGAGGTGTCGGTGGTGACTGATGTCCAGGCACGCTCCGGGCATGGTGAGGCGTGGCCGGCCTTGCGGGTGCAGGAGTGGGCTGACACTCGTGACACCCTGCACATGTGGACCCAGATCGTGGGCAAGCTCCGGTTGGCGAAGGCGCCGATGGTCAACCACTGGTGGCAGGTCCCGCTGTACGTCTCCACGCGTGGGCTGACCACCTCAGCGATCCCGCACGGTGCGCGCCTGTTCGACATCGAGTTCGACTTCTGTGATCACCAGCTGCGCATCCGATCCAGCAGTGGCGAGCAGCGCAGCGTGGCTCTGGAGCCGAAATCGGTCGCGGTGTTCTACAGCGAGACGATGGCGGCGATGCGCGACCTCGACCTGGAGGTGCGGATCAGAACCACACCAACGGAGGTCGTGCGCGCGATCCCGTTCGAAGATGACCACGAGCACGCGTCCTACGACCCCGCTGCCGCACAGAGTTTCTGGCGGCAACTAATAGCGGCGCACCGGGTACTGACTGAATTCCGGTCCCGCTTCATCGGCAAGGTCAGCCCGGTGCACTTCTTTTGGGGAAGCTTCGATCTCGCCCTCACCCGGTTCTCCGGCCGTACCGCGCCGACCCATCCCGGTGGCGCACCCAACTGCCCCGACTGGGTCATGGTGGAGGGCTATTCACACGAGCTCAGTAGCTGCGGCTTCTGGCCCGGGGGTGGGGACGAGGGCTCCTTCTACGCCTACGCCTATCCGGAACCCAAAGGCTTCCGCGACTACCCCATCCGTCCCGATGCGGCCTACTACAGCGACGACGCCGGCCAGTTCCTGCTGCCTTACGAGGTGGTCCGCACGGCACCGGATCCGGACCGCACGCTGTTGGAATTTCTGCAGACCAGCTACGAAGCCGCGGCCGAGCGAGGTGATTGGGATCGGCTCGCGCTGGAGGACGACCCCGCCCGACGAGCCGGTCCCCGATGAGCCCGAAGCACGGGAAACAAGCTCTCGGGCCGCGGGGTGTTCGCGCCTGATCACGACGGTGCCGGTCTGGCAGAAAGTTGTCGCGTTGCGCGCGCGGGTCGATCGCTGGGACGCGGCGATCGTCGGCTATGCGCTGATCGCCGCGGTCTTCGAGCCGCTGACCGTGCCTGCCGCGGTGGCCGTGCTGATGCCGGGAGTGCTGCTGCTCGCGCTGCGCGCCACGCGTCCGGTGCGGCCGCTGCCGTCCGGCGCGGTGTCACCGGAGGCGGTTGCACTGTGGCTGGCGTTGGTCGCCGCCGGTGCTGCGTGGTGGCTGGTGGCCTTCCTCTGGGGCAACGACCCGCAGCACCCGACATTGAGCCTGCTGCTTGACCCGGTGCTGCAGACCTATCCGGCACGGGTGCTCGGCTACGCGGTCTGGCTCGCGGCCGGGCGCTGGCTGGTGACCCGGTGACTCCCTACGGCGTGATCGCCACCGGGTTCACCGTAGTGCTGAGCGCGATGCTGGCCACTCAACTGCTCGGGATGGCTGATCGGCGGCCGTTCCGGCCGCTGGGTGCGGTGGTCCACAACGTGTTACGCCACCGGGCCGGCCGGTGGGTTGTGCTTGTGCTGTGGCTGTGGGTCGGGTTCCACTTTCTCGCTCGGTGAAGCCTGTGGGGCTGGAAGGATCCGCGTTGCCGGACGTTGTCGTCGATGGCTGGGGTTAACCTGAGGTGATCACTCGATCAGACGCGACGATCTCGACTTGGAGGGGCGCGCGGGTGTGGCACAGTACGGGCAGTCACCAGAGGTTGGAGATGCTCGATGGCGGTGCAACCAGTCGAGGACGGCGGGGCCGGTCCGACGTGGGATCGGCTGGAGGATCAGCTCGGCTGGTATGACCGCAAGAGCATCGCTGCCCAGCGGGCCTACAAGCGAGTCAAGCTCAGTCAGCTCATC
>DASQVB010000427.1:0-24664 GCA_035640975.1 Pseudonocardiaceae bacterium | reverse complement strand
CGGCCAGCAGCAGCGGCTCTGCATCGCCCGGACCATCGCGACAAAACCGGACGTGATGCTGATGGACGAGCCGTGCTCCGCGTTGGACCCTATCGCGACCTCGCGTATTGAGGACCTGATGATCGAGTTGCGCGAGCAGTTTACGATCATCATTGTCACACACAACATGCAGCAGGCCGCGCGCGTGTCCGACCGCACCGCTTTCTTCACCGCGCAGGCCGACGACACCACCGGAAACCGGACCGGCCTGCTCGTCGAGTTCGACAGGACTGCGGCA
Source organism: Pseudonocardiaceae bacterium (assembly GCA_035640975.1). Classification (GTDB taxonomy): domain Bacteria; phylum Actinomycetota; class Actinomycetes; order Mycobacteriales; family Pseudonocardiaceae. The sequence continues at coordinate 24,387 of DASQVB010000427.1, read as the reverse complement.
ATCTTTCGCAACCCTGCCGACAAGCGGACCGAAGATTACATTTCGGGTCGCTTCGGCTGATCCTTACCGGCTCGTGAGGGCACTCGTGCGCGGATGATGGCGGATGCAGCGTGGGTGTGTACGCGGTGCGTCTCGACGATCTCGATGTCGACGAGTCCGGCAGTGGTGAGTGCGGCGCGGTAGGCGGTGCCGGTGAGAGCTCCGGCGATGCAGCCGGTCCACGCAGCCATGTCGGCTCGGGTGGCGTCGTCCAGGTCGGAGTCGGCGATCACGTCGGAGACGGCGAACCGACCGCCGGGGCGCAGGACTCGGGCGGCTTCGCGCAGGACGAGCTGTTTGTCGGCGGCGAGGTTGATGACGCAGTTGGAGATGACCACGTCGACACTGTCCGCTGGTAGGGGAATGTCTTCGAGGTAGCCCTGGATGAACTCGACGTTGGTGACGCCGGCATCGGCGGCGTTGCGCCGGGCCAGATCGAGCATCTCTGTAGTCATGTCCAGCCCGATCGCCCGGCCTCCGGGGGAGACGCGCCTTGCGGAGATGAGGACGTCGGCGCCGGCGCCGGATCCGAGGTCGAGGACGATCTCGCCGGAGTGCAGATCGGCCACCGCGGTCGGGACGCCGCACCCTAGGGAGGCGGCTATCGCGGCCTTAGCCGCTCCATCGGCGGCCTCGAGGGTGTAGAGATCGGATCCGAACACGACGCGACCCTGGACGTCGGTGGTCACTGGTGTCCTGGGGCAACAGGAGGCCTCGAGGGCCCGCGCTTGGTCGTACTCGCCGTGCGCCGATCGCGTAGCGGTGGCGGCGTAGCGGCGGCGGACCTGTTCACGGATGTCGCTCGGCTCGGCCATGGCGTTGCTCCTTCCTCGGTGCCCCGCCGACTGTGGGCCGGCGGGACACTCCATGGGGTTCAGCTGACGCAGCCGCAGCCAGCGGCGAATTTGGCCTGTTCGGAAGTCTGTGCTGGATCGACGGCGTGCTCCTCGGGCGTGCAGCAGGCGGTGGTGCCGCAGCACGCATCAGCCTGAGGCGCCTGGGCGGCGCTCGTGCCCAGGGTGTCGGAGTCGGCCTTGACGACGTAGACCTCCCACGGCTCCTGGCCCGGGCCCTGGACCCACACCTTGTCCTGCAACGCGTAGCAGCAAGAGGTGTCGTTCTGCTCGAAGGTCACCAGGCCGGCGTCGGTGAACCGCTCGGTCGCAGCGGCGACCTGCTCGGTGGTTTCCACCTCGACGCCGAGGTGGTCCATCACCGTGGGCTGGTCTGCCTCGCCTTCGAGCAGCACGAACTTCAGTGGCGGTTCGGTGATGGCGAAGTTGGCGTAACCCGGCCGGCGCTTGGCTGGTTCGACGCCGAACAGCGTTGAGTAGAAGGCGACCGAACCTTCGAGGTCGGACACCCGCAGCGCCAGTTGTACCCGTGACATGACCCCTCCTTGTTTAGATGTCTGTCTAACCTTCAGATCTAGATTGCTCTCGAAATAGACGGGTGTCAAGATAGAAGTATGTCGAAGCATGTCTTGCCGCTGCTGTGCTGTTCCCCACAGACCGGCGAGCCCCTGTCCGCCGAGGAGGCGGCCGAGCTGGCGCGGGTCTTCAAGGCGATCGCCGATCCGGTCCGGCTGCGGTTGCTCTCACTCATCGCCTCGCACGCCGGCGGGGAAGCCTGCGTCTGTGACCTGACGGGTGCGTTCGCGCTGACCGGACCGACGATCTCGCATCACCTCAAGGTGCTCCGCGAGGCCGGGTTGGTCGACTCGGAACGTCGCGGCACGTGGATCTACTACCGGGTGCAACCCGACTTGCTGGCACAGCTGTCCGCGGCTCTGGTCCGTGACACGCCCGTGAAGGCGAGCGCATGACCGCGGTCGGTACATCGCGGCAGGAGGCCGGCGTCGGGCGGTTGTCGACGCTGGACCGGTTCCTGCCGGTGTGGATCGGCTTGGCGATGGCGGTCGGCCTGCTCGCCGGCCGGTCGGTGCCCGGACTCGGGTCGACACTGGACGCCGTACAGATCGACGGCGTCTCGCTGCCCATCGCGCTGGGGCTGCTGGTGATGATGTACCCGGTGCTGGCCAAGGTCCGCTACGACCGGCTCGACACCGTGACCAGCGACCGCTGGCTCCTGGTGTCCTCGCTGGTGCTCAACTGGGTGATCGGGCCGGCGCTGATGTTCGCTCTGGCGTGGTTGCTGCTGCCCGACCTGCCCGACTACCGCACCGGACTGATCATCGTCGGGCTCGCCCGGTGCATCGCCATGGTCGTCATCTGGAACGACCTCGCCTGCGGTGACCGCGAGGCGGCGGCAGTGCTGGTCGCGCTGAACTCGATGTTCCAGGTGATCGCGTTCACCGGTCTCGGTTGGTTCTACCTCGTCGCCCTGCCGGGTTGGCTTGGCTTGGACACCGCGGGGCTCGACGTGTCGCCGTGGAACATCGCCCGCTCGGTACTGATCTTCCTCGGCGTGCCGCTGATCGCCGGCTACCTCACCCGCCGGTTCGGGGAACGGGTAAAGGGTCGGGACTGGTACGAGCAGCGTTTCCTACCCCAGGTCGGTCCCTTCGCGCTCTACGGCCTGCTGTTCACCATTGTGATCCTCTTCGCGCTGCAGGGAAACCGGATCACCTCCCAACCGCTGGACGTCGCGCGAATCGCGCTTCCGTTGCTCGCCTACTTCGCGATCATGTGGGCCGGGTCGTTCGCTTTAGGTAAGGGCCTCGGACTGACCTACGAGCGGTCCACCACGCTGGCGTTCACCGCGGCGGGCAACAACTTCGAACTGGCCATCGCCGTGGCCATCGCCACCTTCGGCATCGCCAGCGGCGAGGCGCTCGCCGGTGTCGTCGGTCCCCTCATCGAGGTCCCCGTCCTCATCGGACTGGTGTACGTGTCGCTCGCCGCTCGCCCCCTGTTCACCCGATCCATCTCACCGTCGAAGGGATCGTCATGACCACACCCACCCACCGCGGCCTGCCCGACCTCGGTGAACTGGAAATCGAGCACGGCCTGCGGGCCATCTCCCACGACCTCACCAAGAAATTCGCCGGACGCCTCTCCCCTGAGACCGTCGACCGATTCGTCCGCGAGTCGTTCACTCTGATGGACCGCACGGCCACGATCCGGGTGCACCTCGTCGCGCTGACCCGCCGGTTCGCCTGGGACCGGCTCACTGCATTGGAAAAAGTCCAGAACGCTGTGGCGACCGGTGTGCCGGAGGTACTGTTCGTCTGCGTGCACAACGCCGGCCGCTCGCAGATGGCCGCAGCCCTCCTGGCTCACCACGGGCGAGGCCGCGTGGGGGTGCGCTCTGCTGGATCCGCGCCCGCAGACGAAATCGACCCCGCCGTGGAACAGGCGCTACACGAGATCGGCGTGGCCCTGACCGAGGCTTACCCCAAGCCGCTGACCGACGAGGTCGTCCTGGCATCAGACGTTGTGATCACTATGGGTTGCGGCGACGCGTGCCCGATCTACCCCGGTAAGCGCTATCTGGACTGGGAGCTCGACGACCCCGCCGGTCAACCCGTCGAGCAGGTCCGCGCCATCCGCGACGGCATCGATCGTCGCGTCCGCGAGCTGCTCGTCGAGCTCGTTCCCGCGGCGTGACCGTGCCTGATCAGGCTCAGACGACCAGCGGGCCGGGCATCCGGCCGGTCACCGTATAGATCACGCGGCGGGCCACCGCCACCGCGTGGTCGGCATAGCGTTCGTAGAAGCGGGCCAGCAACGTCACGTCCACGGCCGCGGCTACCCCGTGCGGCCAGTCGCGGTCCATCAGCACGGTGAACATGTGCCGGTGCAGGTCATCCATCGCGTCGTCGTCGGCCTCCAGTTCGGTGGCCTGCTCCAGGTCCCGGGAGCGGATCACCTCACCCGCCTTGAGCGCCAGCGCCACTGCCACTCGGCCCATCTCGGCGAAGTAGGGACGTATTTGCTCGGGCAGTACGTGCTCGGGGTACCGGCGGCGGGCAGCCTCGGCGACGTGTAGCGCGAGATCGCCCATTCGTTCCAGGTCCCCTGCGGCGTGGATCACGGAGAGGACGACCCGCAGGTCGGTTGCCACCGGGGCCTGCAGCGCCAGGGCGGCGTAGGAGCGGTCTTCGGCGATCGCGCGCAGCTCGTCGATCCTGGTGTCATTGGAGATGACGTCCTTGGCGAGCTGGAGATCGCTTTCGAGCAGCGCGATCGTAGCCTTCTCCATCGCTGACGCTACAACCGCGCACATCTGGCCCAGGTGATCGCCGAGCTGGCCGAGCTGATTCTGGAAGGTTTCCCGCATAGCAGCAGACTAGTTACGTCGGTCTATCGAACGGCAATTTCAGGTGAACGCCTTATGAATGCTGGTGGCCCCAGGGCCGCAGAATGCCGCGATCAGTCGGTCAAAGCTGCGTTGGCGACCTGAAGTCGGTGATCCTCAAGGTTGGCGCGCTGGCCCTCGGCGCGCTCCACGAGCCTGGCCAGGTTGGTGGCAGCGAGCACGGCGTGTGAGTCACGGATTTCGATCAGCGCGCGCCACAGCGCCAGCTTGCCTTCGACGCCCAGCGACAGCGTCTCGAACTCGAGGAAGCGCTTCAGATCCTGATCACCGGTCATCGTCTCGCTCAGCTTCAGCCTGCTGATCTTCTCCGCGATCCAGCTGGCACCTCGCTTGATCACACTCTGCTGAATTCCAAGCCGTTCCATCAGCTCTTCCAACGTCGCCTTGTCTTGGTCGATATCGCGGGCCAGCTCTGCAAGGAAGGGGCCGAACTGGGTGCCCGCGTATTCAGAGCTGATCTTGTTCGCGAGCTCGCTGCCGCCGGCAGCACCAGCCAGGTGATCGTTGAGGTAGGTCTCCAGTCCTTGGGCTGATGCCATGACGGTCTCCTTCGACGGGGTCGATGGCCGACTCTGCTGAGTCCACATCGGCCGGCAGGGTGTTCCGGGACACTACCGTGGCCGACGGTGGCGACGACATCGTCGCTGGTCATGGTGGAAGTGCGAACTCACACGTAGCGATGTCTTCGCCCCATTATTCGGCTCAGGAGAACTGGGGAAGCTCGGTGCGTGGCCGCTTAATCTCGAAGAAGTGCGGGTATCGCGCAAGCAGGATCACGGCATCGAAGAGTTGCGCTGCTTCCTCACCGCGGGGAATCTTCGACAACACTGGTCCGAAGATAACAGTGCCGTCGACGTGGATCGCAGGCGTGCCGACGTCCTTTCCTACAGCCTGCGAGCCGGCGTGCCCGCTGCTTCGCAGTTCGGCGTCGAACTCGCTGCTGTCACCAGCATCGGCGAGCGAAGGTTCCAGGCCGACCTCGTTCAGCGCCAGTTCGATGATGTCGTCAAAACCGTGAGTGAGCACGTCGTTCATCCACGATCCCGGGTCGGTAACGTCCCTGTTGTGGATTCGTGAGCCCATCGCGGTGTACAGCGGTTCGAGCACTTGTGGGCCGTATTTCTTCTCAGCGGCAACGCAGACCCGTACCGGCCGCAGCGCTCTGGCCATGACGCCTTGGAAATCTGCCGCCGAGCAGTGATCGCGATGTTCCTCGCTCACCTCACGGTCCTCGTTCACCACAGCGAGACTCATGACATGGAAGCACACGTCAATGTCGCGGACCTTGCCGACCTCCAGCAGCCAACGCGACGTGATCCACGCCCATGGGCAGGCTGGATCAAACCATAAATCGATTCTCGTCATGGCTGCCCTTTGTCAGTCCAACTCGACGATCTGCCACTCAGCGGGGCGGCGGTGGGTGGCCCAGGAGTCGTTCGCCTTCATCCAGAGCACCTCACTCTCCCAACCGTCGGGGTCGGTGAAACCGAACTGCTGCGCCGGGCCGACGTCGGTCACCACACCGTCGCTGGCGCCTTCGGCCACCAGGCGGCGGCGCAGTTCGCGGAATGCATCCTCGTCAGCGGCGTTGAGCGCGACGTGATCGTGCCGGCCCCGCCCGAACTCTGGAAGTCCGCCCCGCGGCACCTCGACGTCCTGGATCTGGAACGCGGCGAGCGTGGCACCGCACCCGACGTCGATCAGCATGATCCGTAGCCCGCCTTCCTTCATATCCAGCGCCACTCGGGCGCTGAACAACCGGACGTAGAAGTCGGCCAGCCGATCGATGTCCGCGGTGAGCAAAGCGGTGTGGTTGATTCCTGCGAGCAGTTCCACGCCGGTATCCCTTCTGCGTTCGTGGTGACCCTTGTCGACCCACGCCCTACGGTGCGCGGGACGCCTTGACACCTGCTGTACAGCGGCTGGACGCTCGGTTTCGATGCTTGAGTTCCGGTTGTTGGGCCCGCTGGAGGCCATTGCCGACGGCCGTCCATTGCGGCTGGGGCCGCCCCAGCAGCGCGCCTTACTCGCAGCCCTGGTGCTGCGGGCCGGTTCGGTGGTCAGTGTGGATTCGTTGATCGATGCGGTGTGGGGTGACCGGCCTCCGGAGTCGGCAGCCAACATCGTGCAGAGCTACGTCGCCCGGCTACGCAGGCTGCTGGAGCCGCAGCGCGCCCGGGGGGAGCCGGCGCGGTTGCTGCTGACCCGACCGCCCGGCTACGTCCTCGCGCTACAGCCCGACCAGACCGACGCCGGCCGGTTCTGCCAGCTCGTCGAGGCCGGGCGCCGGGCTCGGCCCAGCGACCCCGCGACGGCGGCCGCCGCCCTCCGGGACGCGCTGGCGCTCTGGCGGGGCGACGTGCTGGCTGATCTCCGCGACGTCGCGGCGGCTACCTCCGCGCATGTCCGGTTGACGGAGCTGCGGCGGACCGCCCTCGATGAGCGCATCGAGGCAGATCTCGCGCTGGGCCGCGACGCCGAGCTGGTGCCCGAGCTGGAGGCACTCCTCGCTGACGACCCGCTGCGGGAGCGCACCTGTGGTCAGCTGATGGTTGCGCTGTACCGGTCCGGCCGCCAGGCTGACGCGCTCGCCGCGTACGACGCTGCTCGGCGAACGCTGGCCGACGAACTCGGGCTCGATCCTGGCCCGGAGCTTCGAGCGCTGGAGGCGGCCATCCTCCGCCAGGACCTTGCTTCGGCCCCGGCGCGGCAGCCCAACCGGAGCGTGTCCGGCATCCTGCCGGCCCAACTCACCAGCTTCGTCGGACGCGAGGACGATCTCGCCGGAGTCAGAGCACTGCTGCGGGACCGTCGCTTGGTTACCCTGACCGGCGCCGCCGGATCCGGCAAGACCCGGTTAGCGGTGGAGGTCGCCGGCGGTGAGTTCGCGGGCGAGACTTACCTGGTCGACCTCGTCCCGGTGACCGAGCCGCAATCGCTGCCGTCGGCGGTGGCAATGGCGCTCGGCGTCCGCGAAGAACCCGGGCGTCCGGTGGCTGACACGCTGACGGACTACCTGCGCAGCGAGCACGTGCTGATCGTGCTCGACAACTGCGAGCACCTGGTCGAGGCGTGCGCTGCGTTCGTTGGGGCCCTGCTGCGGGCATGTCCCGCCGTGCACATCCTGGCAACCAGCCGGCAGGCGCTGGGCGTGGTGGGCGAGGTGATCTGGCCGGTTCCCGGCCTGGCAGAGCCGGCGGCTGTGCGGCTGTTCGCCGAGCGGGCCGCGGCGCCGTTGCTGCTGTCCGCCGAAACCGCGCCCGTCGTGCAGCAGATCTGCCGGCGGCTGGACGGCATGCCGCTGGCCATCGAGCTGGCAGCCGCACGCACCCGGATGCTATCGGTGAGCGAAATCGCCGTCCGGCTCGACGACCGGTTCGGGTTGCTGGGGCCCGCCAACCGTGGTGGACCAGCCCGGCACCGCACGCTGTCTGCCGCGATCGATTGGAGTTATGAGCTGCTCCCCGAAGCTGAGCGGGGACTGTTCGACCGGCTGTCGGTGTTCGCCGGCGGGTTCGGGCTCGCGGCCGCCGAGGCCGTAGCAGGCCCAGGCGACGACGTCATGGAATTGCTGGGTCAGCTGGTCGACAAGTCGTTGCTGCTGCGGGCCGAGGGCGTTGATGGCTTGTCCCGCTATCGGCTGCTGGACACGCTGCGCCAGTACGGGCGCGATCGGCTCGTGCGGCGCGGCGCGGCCGAGGAGGTCCGGCGCCGGCACGCCGCGCACTACGCGGAGCTGGCCGAGGAACTCAGTCCGCTGGCACCGGGTCCGGCGGTGCCAAAGTGGCTGGATCGGTTCGAAGAGGAACGGGCCAACCTGCATTCTGCGGCCACCTGGGCTTCCGGCGTGGAGGCCGCCGAGCCCGCGTCAGCGATCATCAGCGGCGCCTGGCTGCTGTGGTTGCTGCGCGGTCCGCTCGGGGAGGGCCGCGAGCTGGTGGAGGCGGCGCTGCGGGATGACGGGCGTATGGCGCCGCCGATACGGGCTCGGTTGCTTTATGGCGCGGCCGCGTTCGCGCTGGCACAGGGCGACCTCAATCGAGCCACCGAGGCCGGTCGGGAGTGCTTCGCGGTGTCCCGCGGTCACGGCCACGACGGGGGAGCAGGCTGGGGATTGGCCTGCCAGGGCCTCGCGGCGTGGGCACGCGGGGACTACGAATCTGGCCGAACGTTGACCGAGCAAGCCGTGGCTGCGGCCCGCCGGGCCGGTGACCGGTGGCACGCGGCGATGGGGTTGGCCCACCTCGGCCGGGTGGCGGCCGACCAGGGCGATGCCGAACGGGCGGGGGCGCTGCTCGAGGAGTCCGTGGCGCTGGCCCACGAGGTCGACCAGCCCGTGGCGGTCGGCTTCGCGCTCGACCTGCTGGCCACCCTTGCGTACCGGGATGGCCGGCATAGTCGAGCCGCCGCTCTGGCCGAGCAGGCTCTGTGGGCGTATCGCGCCGGTGGCAGCCCCCAGGAGCTCATCGGCTCCGCACTGCGCACCATCGGTCTGGTCGCTTTCCGGCGCGGTGACCACGAGCGCGCGGCCGCCGTCCACCTCGAACGCCTGGCGTTGTGCCGCCGTCTCGGAATCCGCGGCTCCGTCACCGCGTGTCTGGAGGACCTCGCCGATGTTGCCGCCGCCCGGGACCAACCGGTCCAGGCAGCTCATCTTCTTGCTGCGGCGGAAGCCATGCGCAGCACGAATGGAACGCCGATTCCTGGCCCCGAGCGTGATCACCACCACCGGCGGCTGGCTGCGGTGCGGGCAGTCCTTGATGAACAGGACTTCGCGGCCGCCTGGACCGCCGGGAAGGCGATGACCCTCGACTCGGCACTGAACGAAGCCAAGGCAGTCGGCGCACCGGCGGATTGACGTTGTGAAGTGCGCAGCACTCGCCAGGCCGGCGGAAGAAGATCGTCCTTGTGACTATGGTCGGCGCCAGTCCTCCGTCTGGAGATGCGAGCCGGCCATGGGCCCCATCTGGAGCATTCCGCCGTCGACTGGCCAGGATGCACCCGTGACGTACGACGCCGCGGCAGAGCACAGGAAGGCCACGACAGCGGCGATCTCCCGGGCGTCGCCGGGGCGCCCGATCGGCACGCCGGGGCGGTGCTGGTCGTGGACGTCGATGTCTTCCTGACCGGTCATCGGCGTGGCGACCTCGCCAGGTGCGACGGCGTTGACGGTGATGCGGTGTTCGGACAGTTCCAGGGCGGCGGTCTTGGTCAGCAGTCCCAGGGCAGCCTTGGCCGCGCAGTACGGGGCTGCACCAACTCTGGGCTGGTGTTCGTGGACGCTGGTGATGTTGACGATCCGCCCGCCGCGGCCAGCGGCAATCATCCGCCGGGCGGCCCGCTGCAGGCTGAGGAAGGCGCCGTCGACATCGGTGGCGAACACCTCCCGCCAGGTGTTGTAGCCGATATCGAGTAGTGCCGTGGCAGTGCCCGTGCCGGCGTTGTTCACCAGCACGTCGACGCCACCCAGGAGGTCGGCGAGTTCGTCGATCACATTCGCCGCGTCCGGCAGGATCGTCAGATCGAGGTGACGTATCTGCGCGCGCCGGCCGGTAGCTTGGACCTCCTCGGCGGTCACCTGGGCGCCGTGCTCGTCGGTGTGCCACGTGACACCGACGTCACACCCCATCTCGGCCAGGGCTACCGCAACGGCCCTGCCGATACCGGAGTCTGACCCGGTCACGATCGCAGTACGCGGAAAATCCTGCGGGGTGCTGCGGGAGATGTCCATACCGAGCGCTTTCCCTGTTGAGCGGTCAGCTGAACATGGCGCGGGGCCCGCGGCGGTTTCTGTTCCTTAGCGGGTTGCGTTGGCCAGGGCTCAGGGCACGGTGACAGGAGTCCAGGAGAACACTTCCTTGGACCTGGGATCGACGTGGACACGGAGCCAGTTTTCGGCGGTGTCACCGAACGTCTCGAGCCGAGTGAGGTTCGGTACGCCGACATAGGAAGGCTGTTGTTCGAAGACGTGTTCGTCACCGTGCACGAGCAGGACCGGGCGACCGAAGTCGGTGGCGTGCTGCACGATCCGGTCTCGGATGTGGGCGTAGCCCGGTTCGTCCTCCACTGGCTCAGCCTGCAGTAGCAGCAGCACCCCCGCCGCTTTCCGATTGGTGGCGGCGTCGAACGCGGCGTCGATCCAGGACAACGCGGCCGCCTCCCGAACAGCGACTTCCGCCGTCCGCTCCGAAGGACGGTCTCCACCGGGCAGTCCGGACCACGGCTCGAGGCCGTTGCGGCTGCCCACTACGTGCACGGTGGCGAACATCACCCCGTTGCGGTGGAACCGGACATTCTCGACGAGGCCCCGTGCTCGAGATCCGCCGCCTGGGTGCGCACTCGCATCGACCGCCCGCCGGCGGTGCGCCCAGGCTTGGGGTAGAACCCCGCCCTCATCGCGGCCAACCGCTCAGTGGGCAGGTAGCTCCCGGCCGCCGTGCGGTGGCAATCGGTCCACTCGTTGTCGCCGGGCGTCAGCACGAACGGATCCTCGAACTCCTCGTAGAGCGCGTAGCGCTCGGCGAACAGGGCGTCGTCGCAGCGTTCGGAGCCGCCCTTCACATCGCCGGCGTGCAACACCATCCGCACCTTGGGATCGGCGTTGATTGCGGCGCGGAGGTCAGGGAATTGGGCGACCTGCTCAGGCCCATAGGGAGTGTCCCCGATCAGCGCGAATGTGAACCCCCCGGCGGACCGGATATCACGCTCGGGTTCAGCCGACGCCGCGGTGGGAACGAGTGCCACGATGAGCCCGGCGAGCAACACCGCCCGTCCGCGAATTCTCGGTATCTGGATCTTCATCCCGGCCATCGGTCTCACAGGGCACCGCGACGCCACGGTCCGGTCACCGCGTAGGTGATTCCCGGATCCTGAACATTGAAGAACAGTACCTGGCCGTTTCGGGTAAAGGTGGCGCCGGCGAGCTCGCTGTCGTTGTCACTGTTCAACCGGCAGAAGTCGAAGATCTTCCCGTCCCTGGTCAGGCCGCGCAGCAGGTCAATCCCGTCGCCGTCCTCGCAGAGCACCATCCCATTGGTGCGCGGCGAGACGGTGATGTTGTCCGGACTCTCCAATAGGGTCGCGTCGACCGACTCGTATATCAGTCGCAGCAGCCCGAACTGCCCGGCGAGCGGGCGGTACTCCCAGACCTGTCCGAGCTGGGCGTTCCCACCGTCGGTGGACACGATGTAGGCCGCGCCGTCGCCCCACCAGGCGCCTTCCAGTCGCGAGAACACCGCCCCGCCCTTGGCGCGGCCCTGGTTGAACACCGCCAACTCACCGCCGGTGTCGGGGTCGGGATCGTCGATGTCGACCCACTCCACGGGCAGTGGGATCTCCAGGCGCTGGCCGGTACGGGTGTCATACTGTGGCCGCCCCCGGACAGCGAGCATCTGCAACTGGCCGCCGTCTGCGAGGCGGCGCCGGTTGGTGGGCACGAACTGGTAGAAACCGGCGGTGCTCTGGTCCTCGGTCTCGTAGACGATTCCGGTGCGCGGATCGACGGCGACCGCCTCGTGCGTGAACTGCCCCATTGCGGTGAGTGGGACGGGATCAACAGCACGTTCCGCACTTGCGGGCACCTCGAAGATGTAACCGTGCCGGATGGCCCCACCGGGCTCGGTGTAGGTCTCTTCACACGACAGCCAGGACCCGTTCGGGTGTGAGCCCCCGGCGCAGTTGCGAATGGTGCCGGCGAGGCTTGCGTTGGATTGGACAAGCTCCATCTTGTTGGTGTCGAACAGAAGGTTAGTCGTCCCGCCAGCGGCTGCTGGGTCGTAGGCTGGGCTGGCGAATGCGGTGCCCTCGGACTGCTCATGGTTGCGTACCAGGTGCACCATCCCGCCGCCGATGTCGAAGGTCGCCATCCCGTCGTGCCGACCGGGGGTGGGGATGCCATCGCTCATTGGAGTGCCAGTCCGACCGAACGCGACGTAACTGAAGCCCGCGGGCAGCCACAGCTCCCCACCGGGAGCAGGTTTTAGCGGGCCGTACCCCCCGTTGTTCGGTGCCGGACTCGGTTTCGGTCCGAGCGGGTCGAAACCCGGTCCTGGCTGGGCCGTGGCACTGCGGGCCATCAGCGCCTGCAATGCGATCGCCGTCCCGGTTCCGGCTACGCCCCGTAGGAACATCCGCCGGTCGAGCCCCAGGGTCTTCTTGTCGAGCGTCATGTGATCCCCTGTGTGTGTCGGGTTGAAGTCCGGACCACACTTGTGGGTGACGCTAAACTGGGTGATAAGTCCGTTTTGACGGGGTGGAAAGGATCGATGAACGACAGATCTCCCTGATCTGTCCACTCGATGAGCAGATCAACGGATTTACGGCCGAACTCCCGAAGGCGGGAGGACGTGGAGCCGGACCAGGTCGTCGTAGCGCTCCCCAGCCAGCGCCCGCAGCGGTTCTGTCTCGGGGTGGAACCGGAACTGAGCGGCCAGCGTGCGGATCGCGACCGTCGTGACTCACGCCATACGTGCTCAGTCGCTACGGGGCACTGTGACCGGACAGGAGCTGGAGAATTTTCTCGACTCGGCGTCTGTCACGCAGTGGCTGCAGGACGCTGAGAAGCGATGCGAAGGCCCCACTTGATCGGACAGCCGCGACGAACTCGAAGCCGGGCTCGACGAACTCCGGGCGAGACTCTGCGCTGCATTGTGACACCTGGATTCTGACGCGCGACGACGACCCCTATCAAGCAGTCCGGTGGGAGACAGACTTCCCGAATCTGTGGTTTGGTCGTATACCGAATTCACACGATGGATCCGGACACGTTGTCACCTGCTCATACTGGATCGAGGAGTCTAGCCGCATTGTGCGATGTGACAATTTTGGCACGTTGAGTTTACCGCTCTAGGCGAGGCAAAATCGTCGTCGCTTGCCTTCTGCCGTGGCCAACGATCGCGGTGGGTTGATTGGGGTTCCCGGACAGGGCAGGGGTCCGGTGAGCATGCCAGGGACCAGCTTCTGTCGACGTATCTGCGGTACCGGCACCGGGTACACGATGCGGAGCACTACGTTCCGTGGTTAAATGCGGCATGGTGAGTGATTCTGGCCAGCCACCGCTGGCAGCTCGATCCAATCGTCAACTCGAATCGTTGACCTGGGCGCTGGAGCGTTCTCGCCCTTTGAGCGTCGTTGGCAAGATGGTCAGTAAACCGGTGGCCAAGCTGGTCGGGACCGGTCCGGTGAAAGACCTGCTGAGCGGAACGTGGCTGGGTCATCCGGTGCATCCGCTGCTCACCGATGTCCCGATCGGAGCGTGGACCAGTGCGTTGGTGCTGGATGTCGCGGGCATCTTCGGTGGCGCCGGCTTCCGGCGGGGGGCCGACACGCTGGTGGCGGTGGGCGTAGTCGCGGCCCTGCCTACAGCGGCCTCCGGCCTGTCCGATTTGTCGGACGAGGTCGAAGACTCCATCCTCGCGGTTGGTGCCGCCCATGCCGTCGGTAACGTCGTGGCGCTGGGCCTGTTCACCGCTTCGTGTGCCGCGCGGATCCGGGGCAAGCGAGCCCGGGGCATCGCGCTATCCGTGCTCGGTGCCGGTGCGCTCGCTGCCTCGGGATTCCTCGGCGGACACCTGTCGTTCCGCAAGGGTCTGGGCGTCGACCACACCGTTTTCGAAGAGCCCATTGGCGACTGGGCTGCTGTCCTGGAGGCAGCCGAACTGGCCGATGGAAGTCCGCAGCAGGTCACCGTCGCAGGCAATGACGTGCTGCTCTACCGGACGAAGAGCGCAGTCCATGCGCTGGCTAACCGTTGCAGTCATCGTGGCGGACCGCTCCACGAGGGCAAGATCGAAGGCCAGGAAATCGTCTGCCCATGGCACTCCAGCCGCTTCCGCATCCAAGACGGATCCGTTGTCCGAGGACCGGCGGTTGCCCCGCAGGCCTGCTACGAAGCGCGAGTTCACCAAGGAAAGATCGAAATAAGGTCGAGGACCTAGCCTGCCGCGACACGTGCGGCGGACATGGCGGTCGTCACAACTCAGCGCGGAGTCGAGCGGCGATCTCATCAAGATCTCTGCGGGGCGCTCGCCGCTGCCCGGAATCGAGACGGAAGTAGTCCCCGGCATAACGGGGAAACACGTGCAGATGGACGTGAAAAATCTCCTGACCCGCAGCTTCGCCGTCAGCGAGAAACAGGTTCACGCCCTCGCAGCGCAGACCGCTGCGGTGAAGAGCGGCGGCCATACGCTGAGCGACCATGAACATCCGACTGCCATCGGACTCGTTGAGGTCGGCCAGCCGCACGCCGTGGGCCTTCGGGATGATCAGCACATGACCGGGGTTCACCGGGTTCAAGTCACAGAAGGCGAGCAATCGGTCGTCGTCGTAGACGACGCTGGCGTCGGCGGTGCCGGAAACGATGCGGCAGAAAACACAATCCATGCCCGCAGCTTTGCGCACCAGCGGTAGGCGTGTCTCGCGCGCTGCTGTGCGATGGTGACCAGCTTGGGCGGTCGTCGCGGTCCCGGCCAGTTCGTTGGCTGCGGGCCGTCCGAGGTCACCCACCGCGCCGCTGCCCAGCCGCGTACCAGTCCCGCCGCACACAGCAGCGGACGTCCGCCATGGCTCTGTTCCGTGGCCGTCTGTTCCGTCATGTGTGCCCGCGGCTGCGCGCGAGGCGCCGTTGCTTGGCCGAAGGTCGTTCGATGAGGCACGATGTGGCGTTGAGCCTGAGGCGGCAACGCACGTACTATTCGCTGATCGTCCTCTACCAGAAAGGAATCCGGTGAACACGCAGGTCGAAACGCTCGAGTTCGAGGCCGAGGCGCGCCAGCTCTTGCAGTTGATGGTTCATTCGATCTACTCGAACAAGGACACCTTCCTGCGAGAGCTCATCTCCAACGCCTCCGATGCGTTGGACAAATTGCGTTTGGAAGCGTTCCGCGACAAGGACCTGCAGGTGGATACTTCCGATCTGCACATCGATATCGAGGTTGACAAGGAGCAGCGCACGGTCACCGTGCGGGACAACGGCATCGGCATGTCACGCGACGATGTGGTGCTTCTGATCGGAACCATCGCGAAGTCCGGTACGGTCGATTTCCTGGACAAGATGAAGGAGTCAAAGGACGCGGCGGTCCCGCAGGATCTCATTGGGCAGTTCGGTGTTGGTTTTTACTCCAGCTTCATGGTGGCCGACAAAGTCACACTGTTGACGCGGCGCGCGGGAGAACGCCACGCCACTCGCTGGGAATCCAGCGGTGCAGGAACCTACACCATCGAGTCGGTCGATAACGCGCCGCAAGGCACGGCGGTCACCCTGCACCTCAAACCGGAGGACAAAGACGACCAACTCTTCGATTACACGGACGGTTGGAAAATCAAGGAGATTGTCAAGCGGTACTCTGACTTCATCGCATGGCCGATCAAGATGGAATCCGAGCGCTCGGACAAGGACGGTAATGTCACCCGAGAAGTCGAGACAATCAACTCGATGCAAGCGCTGTGGGCGCGTTCGAAAAATGAGGTCGAAGAGCACGAATACAAGGATTTTTACAAGCACGTAAGTCACGACTGGAACGATCCACTTGAGATCATCAGTATGAAGGCGGAAGGGACGTTCGAATATCAGGCGCTGCTGTTCATCCCGTCCCGCGCACCGCTGGACTTATTTATGCGGGATCGTAAGCGCGGCGTCCAGTTGTACGTGAAACGCGTATTCATCATGGACGATTGCGAAGCGCTCATGCCGGAGTACCTACGCTTCATCAAAGGCGTGGTGGATGCACAGGACCTTTCGCTCAACGTCTCACGAGAGACCCTCCAGCAGGATCGTCAGATCCAGATGATGCGCCGGCGCCTGGTCAAGAAGGTGCTGTCGACGGTGAAGGACATGATGGCTGACAACGCCGACCGCTACAGCACGTTCTGGGCGGAGTTCGGCCGTGCCGTCAAGGAAGGACTTATCAACGACTACGAGAATCGCGACGCGATCCTCGACATCGCGTCGTTCGCATCAACCTACCATGCAGAGCAGTTGACCACTCTGCGGCAATACCTGGATCGCCTGAAAGAGGGACAACAGCACGTCTACTACATGACGGGCGATTCTCGGTCGATCATCGAGAGCTCGCCTCATATTGAAGCCTTCCGGGCCAAGGGCTTTGAGGTGCTCCTGCTGACCGATCCGGTCGATGAGATGTGGGTCGACTCCGTTCGTGAATTTGACGGTAAGCGGCTCCAGTCGATCGCCAAGGGACAGGTCGACCTCGACACCGAGGAAGAGAAGAAAACGGCCGAGTCCGAACGAGACCAACAGCAGAAAGACTTCGCCGATCTGCTGTCCTGGATGACGACCACATTGCAGGATGATGTGAAGGAGGTGCGGCTGTCATCACGCCTGACCACCTCGCCAGCCTGTGTCGTCGGAGACGCGCACGACGTCACGCCCACCCTGGAGAAGATGTATCGCGCTATGGGACAGGATGTGCCACGCATCAAGCGCATCCTCGAACTCAATCCCACGCACCCCTTAGTGAGTGGATTACGGAAATCTTACGACGAGCGCAAAGACGACCCTGGGTTGGCGGAAACCGCGCAGCTTCTGTATGGGATGGCGCTTCTGGCAGAAGGCGGTGAGCTGAGCGATCCACCGCATTTCATACGCCTCCTGGCGGATCGACTGGCGCGGACGCTATGACGTAGAGAAGTAGCACGGTCGCCCAGGGGCTGGTCGTTCGCGCCCCTGGGCCTGGTTGGGCTCCTCGGCCAGTGCGCTCATTCATTGGCCGGCCTCGGCAGGGAGGATGCCGCGGGCGACGGCGGCCAGTAGGGCCTGGTAGTCGCGCTCGATTTGCTCGGCGTAGCCGCAGGCGAATCGGCACATGGCCCGGTCGACCTTATCGCTGCTGCCGAGGTAGCCGGCGATCATGGAGGCGCCGCTGGTCCGGGCGTGGCCCTTGGACAGCAGCAGGCCGCAGATCCCGGCGTAGTCTGCCAGGGCAGAGGCGTCGATCCCATCGACAGTGACCGCGCCCTTCATGTCCCGGAACTGCCGGACGTAATACTGGTGATCTCCGACGGTGGTCCATCCCAGCAGCGGATCGCTGACGGTCTGCAGCGCCTGCTGGTATTCGACCACCCGCTGGCCCTGGTGGGCGTGCCATGCCGAGTCGCCGTGCATGAACCGTGCGATGACGGACCGGCGGGCCTGCTTAAGCTGGAGAAATACGACATCATCGGGGCTGCTGCCTTCGCAAAGGGCGATGTAGGCACGCAGACCCACCGAACCCACTCCGACGACTTTGTGAGCGATGTCGATGATGCTGTATCCGGCCAAGATGTGCGCCCAGTGGGGAGCCAGTGTCTGCAGGTAGAAGTCCAGTGCCTGTGCGATTCGGTCGGCCTCGGCAGGATCCAGGCGGGTGATGAGTGGGGGCTCCTCGACGATGTGGCGAGAGCCGTCCCGTTGTTGGGTGAATCGTGGCAGCGCGCGATCGCTGGTGCGCCGGCGTGCCCGTTGGGCTGCCCGCTTGATCTGCTGGCGCAACGTGTCTCCGGCCGCGGTCGTCCGCAGCCGGTTCAGGTCGAGCCGCTCATAGGAGCGGGCCAGCAGCGGCTGCTCTGCCAGGTACGTCATGTGCTCGCGGTAAGCGGCGACGCAGCGCGCAGCGGCCTCCTCGCACGCAAGCTCAGAAAAACCATTGTGTTGACCGGCGACCCACACACTGGTCACCAGTCGGCGCAGATCCCATTCCCAGGCCCCTGGGTGCGCCTCGTCGAAGTCGTTGAGGTCAAACACGAGATTGCGCTCGGGCGAGGCGTAGAAGCCGAAGTTGCCTAGGTGGGCGTCGCCGCAGATAACCGGGGTGATCCCAGTGGAGGGTAAGTGGGCGAAGTCCTCGGCCATGATTGCGGCAGCACCACGGAGAAAGGCGTAGGGGGAAGCGATCATGCGGCCAATCCGGATGGGGATCAGCCGGTCCAACCGGCCTTCATGGGCCGCGATGATTTGTTGTACCGGATCGGCACGGTTCTCGGGCGCGCTCCAGTGGCCAAGCGCTGATCGGGGCACCCGCTGGCGCAGCGAACGCCCAATGGCGTACCGCTCCCAACGGGGAGTAGCCGGCTGGCGCAGCGACACGAACCCCCGGCTGTCCGCCGAGGCGAGCACGACATGCTGATCCCGAGCGCGTCCACCGTCGTGGCGGCCCTGCCCGGACGCTCCCACCACCCCGGCCCCGGTTTACTCGGGAACCGCGTCCGGTCCCGGCGGGCTGGGCTCAAACGGCGGCGGGTTGTCCTGGTCGAACCGGCCGGGGCCCAACTCGTCACAGCTGGCCCCAGTCTCGGGGTGGGTGTTGGGGTTCTGTCGCAGAGCGCGGAGGAACTGGTCGATCCGTGGGTCCTCGGCGCTGTCCACTGCGAGCTGGTGACCCCATGACTGCAGCGATACCGCGGTCGTCAGCCCGGGGTAGGGCGAGAGCATCGTGTAGGGCCGGCCTCGTACGTGACTGGCCAACGTCTCCACTGCGTCCCCAGCGACCCGGTCGGGGTTGTACGCGATCCACACCGCGCCGTGCTCCAGAGAATGGACCATGTTCTCGTTGCGCACCGCGCGCGGGTACACCACGCCGTTGCATGCGGCCCAAAACCCGTCGTGTGAACCGCCGAAGGGCGGGTTGTGGTCATAAGCCACCCGCTGGGTCGGCTTCACATGCTGCACGTCCTGATAGGACTTGACCAACACGCCAGGAATTTGGCGGGACGGGTCTGGATTGGCCGCCGACGGTGTGAACGGCTCAGTGGCGACCTCACGCTGCTGGTCGTCCTGACTCTGCGCACCCGCACATCCCGCGACGCCAGCGACCAGCAGCATCACGGCCACGGCCACACCCCAGGCCGCTGATCTCGCCGCCACCGCGCTACGCCGGCCGGGTCTCAACCTGCGCTCAGTCATGGCGATGTAATACCTCGAAGCAGACCAAAGCCGATGTCTTGTCGTTGCGTTGGTGTCATATCCCGTCCGATCAACCCCGATGCCCACCCTTCCCCCAGGAGGGCCAAGTGTGCCACTACCACTCATCGAGGATCCGATGGGTCCGGCTTGGTGCGGCGAGTGCCTCGACGCACTCAACGTCACAGGTGGGATGAAAGAGCCATAGGGGTACCTGGACGGATCGAGCCGTCGATTCCCGCACGGTGACGGCATCGGCTAGAGCATGTTCCGTGGATCTCTGAGCAGGGCCGGGTGCACTCAGCTCCCCGAACTCAACAGGAGAGCTGCTCGGCACAGCCATGACGGCTCTCCTGTTGGAGTTCGGGAACAGTAGAGCTGGTCGCACACGACCAGCACACAAGTTCACCCGATTGGGTTGAGCATGACGTATCTATCTGCGTTGCTCGTCCTTCATTCCTGTAGCTGCTGTTTCGGGCCGGTGGAATGAGAGAGGACGTCGATACGCCCGAACCTGGTGGGGCGAACCCACTCAACTATATCTGTGAATGGACGCATTGCGCGCATCGCCGAGATGGTGGAGGGGACTGATTCCTGAAGCGTCATGACAATATATGCGCCGAAATTCTTCAATGGGGCGGGGAGAGACGTATGGCAGAGACATGGAGTGAGAGGTTCATAGGAGGAACCCCTGAGACGGAGCGGACGAGGTTCGAGCAGCTGGCAAGAGAAATCATGCTGGTCCAGCTGAAGAACCAGAAGCTCGCGAGCAGGCACGGAGTTCCCCATGTCGTCGACCGCGCCTTCCACGCCAAGTCAACGTTCGCGGTCCAGGACGCCGAGTTGCGTTTTCTCGACATTTCACCCGACTTGCAAGTTGAGTTTGCGCAACCGGGTGCGGTCTATGCAGTGGCCGTTCGCTTTTCGAATGCCGCCGGGAGAAGGCAGCCGGATTACGAGCCCGACCTGCGGGGTGTCGCGCTTCGAATTAAGGTTTCACCGAAGCAGCAGCATGACTTACTGATGGTCAATTCCCCGATGTCGCACGCGCGTGACGCGCGGCAGTTCGTGAAATTCGCGAACGCGACCACAGGCGGCACGGTGTCACGGGTGTTCGGTCTCGCGAACCTTGCATCGATCTACGGTCTTTCAGAGACCGTGCGAATGCTGAGGAACGTTTCCGCTGGGCACCAGCGCAAGGTGCGCAGCATTGCGACCGAGACCTATTGGAGCCTCGGTGCGATCCGTTGGGGGGATACGCTTGCGGTCCGCTGCCTACTTCGGCCGGCGCCGGATACGTTACTCGGACCCGAACCATCGGAGCACGACCCCGAGTACCTGTCACACGAGATCGCTCACCGGCTGGCCCAAGGTGACGTGCGCTTTGAGCTTTGCATCCAACGGTTCGTAGACATGGAGTCGACGCCGATCGAGAACACCGCCGTCACTTGGTTGGACAGCGTCTCGCCGCCGGAGCCGATCGCTGTGCTCACGATGAGAAAACGGGTAGTCGATGTCGATGACCAGCAAGGCATTGACACACGTGTCATCGACAGTATGGCTTTCAACCCGTGGAACACCACCGACAGCTTCCGCCCTCTAGGTAATCTGAATCGGGCAAGCAAGGCCATCGCTGACGCAAGCGCCGCTCACCGCCTCGGCTTTCGCTGGCGGTCCGATCCGCCGCTGCGCAACGTTGTCCTTGGAGCTGGGGCACGTGCGGCATTTCGTGTGCTTAATCGCTTTGTGGAGTGGCATCGCCTGCCGGTGCGTCTGGGTGTGCTGAACCTCGCCGCCTTTCGCCATGTTCTCCGTCGCCGTAACCTTTTAGATACCGAGGTTCGTGAGGCGCCGCCGAAAGCGCGCCCGGTGCCTTTACCGCCTGACGAAACGGTGCGCGTGTGGCGGACATTCGACGGCAGCTACAACGATCTATCCGAACCTCAGATGGGTGCGGTGGGCTCCGGCTTCGGTCGCAATTTGAAGCCGGATTACCGTCCCGACCTGTTCGACGAGCCGAACCCGATCGTCGTCAGCCAGCAGCTGCTTTACCGCACGAGCTTCCTGCCGGCGCGGTCGCTCAATGTGCTCGCCGCCGCTTGGATCCAATTCCAAGTGCATGACTGGGTAAATCACGCCCGCTATCCCCTGGGACAGAAGGACATTCGGGTGCCGCTGCCGCCAAGCATGGCCGGATGGTCCAACACGGCCGGTGGGCCGCCGGAATCAGAAATGCGCATCGCCGGGGATCTTCCACTAGGCGAGGATCGTCCGGATGGGCTGCAGCGGTTCGCCAACTCGGTATCGCACTGGTGGGACGCCTCCGAGGTCTACGGCAGTGACGCTGTAAAAGCACGCACACTGCGCGAAGGGGCCAGGCTCAAGCTTACTGAGAAAGGCTATCTTCCTACCGATGTCAAAGGATCCGAGATTACCGGATTCAGTGAAAGCTGGTGGCTCGGCCTCAGCAGTATACACACGTTATTCGCCCGCGAGCACAACCTACTCTGCGACGAGCTCCGCACGCACTATCGCGGATGGAGCGACGATCAGGTCTATCACACGGCGCGGCTGATCGTCTCGGCACTGATTGCGAAGATCCACACTGTGGAATGGACACCAGCCATTCTCGCCACCGAGACAGTCGATCTAGGATTGCGCGCCAGCTGGGACGGCCCGCCCGCCAATGATTGGATGGCCAGGCTCGGTCTCTGGCTATTGGATCAGCACGCCAGTGTGGGAATTCCATCGACGCTACCCGATCACCACGACGTGCCTTACTCGATGACCGAGGAGTTCATTACGGTCTATCGTATGCATCCGCTGCTGCCGGACGACTACAGCTTTTTCGATCATCAGACAGGCGGATTGTTAGGCCAACGTAGCCTCCTGGAGATCCAGGGTGACAAGGCCGACGACGAGCTGCGCACGATCGGTCTGCGTAATGCGCTTTACTCATT
Organism: Pseudonocardiaceae bacterium; assembly: GCA_035640975.1. Taxonomy (GTDB): domain Bacteria; phylum Actinomycetota; class Actinomycetes; order Mycobacteriales; family Pseudonocardiaceae. The sequence goes on along the minus strand of DASQVB010000427.1, from coordinate 2,214 downwards.
TGGCATTTCCCATCCGGGCGCTATCACGCTGCACAATTATCCGCGTTCCCTGCAGGCGTTAGAGCGCGACGGCGAGCGCATCGACCTATCGGTGGTCGACCTGGTGCGCACCCGCCAGCGCGGCATCCCGCGCTACAACGATTTCCGCGCTGGTCTACACAAGCCGCGGATCACGAAGTGGGAAGATCTATGTGCGAATCCGGAATCAGTACAGCTAATGCGCCATGTCTACCGGAGCATCGACGAGGTCGACACGATGATCGGATTATTCGCTGAGACGCCGCCGGAAGGATTCGGCTTCTCTGACACCGCCTTCAGGGTCTTCCTTCTGATGGCGGCGCGGCGACTGCAGAGTGATCGATTCTTGACCGTTGATTTCCGTCCGGAGATCTATTCGCCGTTCGGGATGGACTGGATTGCGAACAACGGCATGACGAGTGTGATCTTGCGCCACTGCCCGGAGCTGGCGGCCGTGCTGCCGCGCGGTGCAACCCCCTTCGCTCCGTGGCGTCCTATCGCGCAGCGCTAGCAGTGATCCTCATCGCCAGGCACTTGCTCCCAACCCTTGGTTCTCGAGGCTGCCTCGCAGCTGCCGCAGGGCGCGGGCCCGGGTGGGCCCGATCGCGCCCAGCGGGATTCCAGCGGCGCGGGCAATCTCGACATAGGGTCGGGGGTGGTCGGTGAACAGTGCCTGCAGCAGGGTCTGCCGGCGAGGCGGCAACTCGGCGACGAGGTTCCACAACGTCTGCCTGGTGTCGGCGTCGATGACCCGCTGCTCGGGGGCCACCGACGAATCGGCGACTGTTTCTGTTGCCCCGTCAAAGCGGTCTGCGGTTGACTTACTCTGGCGCAGGATGCTTAGACATTCGTGTCGGGCGGTGGTCGCCAGCCACCCACCCAATCGTTCCGGAAATTTCACTCGGTGGGTGTTTTCCGCCAGCCGCAGCCACGTCATCTGTACCGCGTCAAGGGCGTCGGCGTCCTGCAGCCCGAACGAACGCACCGTCGAGGACACGAGCTTGCCGTACCGGCGGACGATCTCCTCCCAAGCCGCCGGATCCCCGTCCCCCGCCCGCAGGAGGATTTCTGCCACGCTGCTCGTGGCGGTGACGTAGCTGGTGGTGGCAGTTGTCATCGGCATTGCAGCCCCCTGATGAACCGTCGGGGTTGGTGGTTTCACGGAATGGGTGCGGCCACCATCAGCCTCCAGACTTGGCGGGGGCTTGGTGGCGACTTGGAGCTGGCTTGGTGAGTGCGGCTTCGCGGTCGTCTAGGGAGTCGCGGCGGCATCGGTAGTAGGCCCTTGGCCCGGATGAGCCTTGCGTCCAGGTCGGGACAGTTTTCTCGCAGGTGGCTCCGGTAACCAGCCGTCATGACAACGGTCCGGCAGATCCCCGCACGATCGGGTGTGCCACTACTACCGGTCGTTCCCGCATTCGGTCACACTGCTGGCCAGGACCAATGGTGCTACGCGTAGCTCGGGCCTGGGCTGTGTGGACCAAGGGCGAATCGGGGTGCGATCGCGATTGACGGCGGCGTGCAGTGGCGGGCGTTGGGCCCGGTGGAAGTCACGGTCGATGGCCGGTTGATCGATTTGGGATCGCCGACGCAGCGTGCGCTGTTCGGGTTGTTGTTAACTCGGGTGGATCAGCCGGTGGCCCTCGATGCGCTGATTGACCAGTTGTGGGCGGGAGATCCTCCCGTGGCGGCGATGGCGTCGCTGCGTGCGTATGTCTCGAATCTGCGGCGTGTGTTGGAGCCGGGCCGGCTGCCGCGGGCGCCGGCTGCAGTGTTGCGTACCCGCGCGCCCGGTTATCTGTTGGATAGCCGTGACGTCGAGTTTGACGTGCACCGGTTCACCGAGCATGCCACGGCCGGTCGAGAGGCGTTGAGTGGAGCCGACCCCGACCGTGCCCTGAGTGAGTTCGACAAAGCGCTGGCGTTATGGCGCGGGCAGGCCTACGCCGACATGCGGGACGCCGCGTGGGCGGCACCAGAGGTGGCGCGGTTAGAGGAATTGCGGCTGTCGGTGCGCGAGGGGCGGTGCGCGGCGGAGTTGGCGCGGGGCCAGCATCACAGCGTGGTGGCCGAACTGGATGCGCACGTGCGAAGCCATCCGCTGCGCGAACACGGCTGCGAGCTGCTGGCTCTGGCGCTGTACCGGGCGGGGCGGCAGGCCGAGGCGTTGGGAGTGCTGCGGGCCACCCGGGCGCG
>DASQVB010000426.1:0-6659 GCA_035640975.1 Pseudonocardiaceae bacterium | reverse complement strand
GGTCCGTGACGATGGCACCGAGCAGACCGTCACCAATCCTGCGGACTGGCCCGACGGCAAGGCCGCCGAGGTGTACGAGCCGGTGGTCCGCTGCACCCTTATTGCGCCCTCGGAGTTCGTCGGCACGATCATGGAGCTCTGCCAGGGCCGCCGCGGCACCCTGCTGGGAATGGACTATCTCTCGGAGTCGCGGGTGGAGCTGCGCTACACCCTGCCGATGGCCGAGATCGTGTTCGACTTCTTCGACGCATTGAAGTCCCGCACCCGCGGGTATGCCTCGATGGATTACGAGGACGTCGGCGAGCAGGCCGCCGACCTGGTAAAGGTGGACATCCTGCTGCAGGGCGAGCCGGTGGACGCGTTCTCCGCGATCGTGCACCGCGAGGCCGCTTACGGTTATGGCACGTCGATGGCGACCCGCCTGCGTGAGCTCATCCCGCGCCAGCAGTTCGAGGTGCCCATCCAGGCCGCGATCGGCTCCCGGATCATCGCCCGGGAGACCATCCGCGCCATCCGCAAAGATGTGCTGGCCAAGTGCTACGGCGGGGACATCACCCGCAAGCGCAAACTCCTCGAGCGGCAGAAGGAGGGCAAAAAACGCATGAAAACCATCGGCCGCGTCGAAGTCCCGCAGGAGGCCTTCGTAGCCGCCCTCTCCACCGACGGCCGCAAGTAACCGACCCTTCCGACTGCGTTCTGGGGACAGAATGCAGTCATTGCGGGCGGGTGAAGACGATCTTGCCGGCGGTGTCGCCGGTGAGCATCGTCTTGAATCCTTGCTTGGCGTCGGACATCGGTAGCACTGCGCCGATGTGCGGGCGCACACCGGAGAGGTCCAGGAAGGACAGTAGGTCGCGCAGTTCGTCGCGGGTGCCCATGGTCGAGCCCACCACCCGCAGCTGCAGGAAGAACACCCGGGTCAACTCGGCGCGGTCGGCATCCCCGCTGGTGGCGCCGGAGCAGACGATGATCCCGCCCGGCTTGAGTGATTTCGCTGAATGCGACCAGGTGGCCTTGCCGACGGTCTCGAACACCGCATCGACTCGCTCGGGCAGCCGAGCACCGGACTCGAATGTTTGATGCGCGCCCAGCGAGTGGGCCAGCTCGCGCTTGTCCTCGGTACGCCCGGTTGCCCACACTCGCATCCCGGCGGTATGTCCGAGCTGCACCAGGGCCGTGGACACCCCACCCGAGGCGCCCTGCACGAGCATGGTCTGCCCGGGCCGCAGTCCGGACTTCACGAACAGCATCCGGTAGGCGGTCAGCCACGCGGTGCCCAGGCAGCCGGCCTCGGGAAAGGTCAGCGACGCCGGCTTGGGCAGCACATTGCGCGCCGGAACGACGACGATGTCGGCGAAGGTACCCTGCAACTGCTCGGTGAGCAGTTTGCGGCCGGGATCGAGGGTCTCGTCGCCCATCCAGCCCGGGCTGGGAATGACGGAGTGCAGCACCACCTCGGAGCCGTCGGGCAGCACGCCGGCACCGTCGCAGCCCAGGATCATCGGATACTGCTCAGGTTTGATGCCCACCCCGCGCAGTGTCCACAGGTCGTGCATGTTCAAGCTGGCTGCTCGCACGGTGACCGCCACCTGGCCGTCTGTCACCGCCGGGTCGGGGCGGTCTCCGATACGCAGCGAGGCCAGCGGGTCGACGTGGTTGGGCTCAGCGGCATAGACGGCGAACATGCGCCCAACCTAATGCCGGCCGTCGGCGGGCACAGCCAGGCGAGTTACCCTGCGGTCGTGCTAGGGGCGGGGTGGGACGCGGTGGTCCGCTGGTGGGATGGGGTGGAGCTGTGGCTCACCGGGCTGGTGCTCCCGCTGCAAGTGGCCATTCTGATGGTGGTGCTGCTGCCGCTCTGCTGGTGGGCTGCCAGGGTCATCGACCGGGTGTTCGGCCTGGTCTTTGAACGGCTTGGTCATCGCGACGCAAAGGATGCGCGGGAGCCGCGGTGAATTCCCGCCGGCGGGTCAGCGCTGCACTGATCGGCTTGCTGGTCCTGGTGACCGGCGTCTGGTTCGGCCGCCACGCGCTGTCCAGCCCACCCAGCGGTGACCGTCCGGCGGCGGTCGCCTCCGCGGTTGACCTACAGGTACGGGCTCTGTCGCAGCTACCGCCACAGGCCGGTGAGGTGTGGCAGCTGATCCAGCATGGCGGTCCGTTTCCTTACCGGCAGGACGGGACGGTATTCGGCAACCGGGAGGGGCGGTTGCCCAAGCAGCGGTCCGGCTTCTACCGGGAGTACACCGTCCCGACCCCTGGCGAGTCCGATCGAGGCCCTCGGCGCCTGGTGACCGGCGGTGCTGCCGATCTGTACTACACCGGCGACCACTACGAGTCGTTCGTCATCGTCGATCCTCGGCGGTGAGGCGCGTGCTGCACTATGTTCCCCATGCGGCTCGTGCGCTTGCCGAAGCTCGGGGACGGGGTGCCCTGGTGCACCTGGTGGGCCCGGCGACCAGCAAGGCCGACACGTTGGACGCGATCGGCGCCGCTTTGAGCTTTCCGGAGTGGTACGGGCGCAACCTCGATGCGCTGTACGACTGCCTCATTGACCTGTCCTGGCAGCCTGACGGTCAGCATGTGCTGGTCTGGGCCGGTCACCGGCAGCTCGAAGCTGCTGATCCGGAGGGCTACCGGGCGGTGCTGACGGTGCTCGACGACGCGGCCACGGCCGGCGTGGGGCGCCCGCTGTCCGTGGTTCTTGCCGACGAGTGATCAGCTGGGCGGAATCCAGGATGCTGGGCGCTTCTCGGTGAAGGCGCGGATGCCTTCCTGGCCTTCTGCGGAGGCGAACCGCGCGGCGGACAGTTCGAGCATCGCCACGAAGTTCTGGCTCCTCGTTGGCGCGCGGAGCAGCTGCTTGGTGATGGCCAGTGCCTCGGGGCCACCCTTGACGAGCATTCCGGCGTAGCGGTCCACCTCGGCGTCGAGCTGCTCGGCCGGTACCGCGCTGTTGAGCAGGCCGACGGCGACCGCCCGGCTGGCGTCGAAGGTCTCCCCGGTGAGCAACAGCTCGTGTGCCGCGTGCGATGCCATCCGGGGCAGCACGGTCACCGAGATGACGGCGGGCACCACACCAAGACGCACCTCGCTGAACGCGAAGGTGACGTCGTGTGCGGCGACGGCGATGTCGGCGGTCGCTGTCAGGCCGATCCCGCCGGCGCGGGCGTGCCCAGCCAGCTTGGCGACCACCGGCTTCGGATGCGTCCAGATTCGCTCCAGGATGCGGGGGAACTCGTTGACGGCATCCCGGGGCTCGGTGAGGTCCATCCCGGCGCAGAACACCGGCCCGGTGTGGTCGAGCACCACCACTCGCACCGAGTCATCGCCGGCGCTGCGCTCCAGCGCGTCGTGCAGCTCGGCTTGCAGCTGCGTCGACAGCGCGTTGCGGTTGGCGGGGGAGTCCAGCGTGACGGTGGCGATCCCGGACTGCACGGCCAGGTGCACCAGCTCGGCGGTCATGGCCCTGACGGTAGACGCGCGCTTGTTTGGGCATGGCCACCCCAACGGATCGCCATCATCCCTCGGTGCGGGTCACCATGCCCGATGTTGGGACAATGCTCATGTGGCTGTCCTTCCCGTCGGTGACCCGGCCCCGCCGGACGGGACCCTGCCCGCTGCCGCCCTGCGCGGGCTGGAGGACCGACCGTTCGGCGTGTACGTGCACGTGCCGTTCTGCGCCACCCGCTGCGGCTACTGCGACTTCAACACCTACACGCCGGGCGAGCTGGCTTCGTCGCCGTCCACCTGGATGGACGGACTGCGCCGAGAGCTGGATCTGGCAGCCACGGTGCTGCAGACGCCGGTACCGGCTGACACGGTGTTCGTCGGCGGTGGCACCCCGTCGCTGCTTGGCGCAGACGTGCTGGCGGCAGTGCTCGACGCCGTCCGCGGATCGCTCGGCTTGGTCCCAGACGCCGAGGTGACTACCGAGGCCAACCCTGAATCCACGTCGCCAGACTTCTTCGCCGGGATCGCCGCTGCCGGCTACACCCGGGTCTCACTGGGGATGCAGAGCGCCGCGCCGCACGTGCTGGCCGTGCTCGACCGGGTACACACTCCCGGCCGGCCGATGGCCGCGGCGGCACAGGCGCGGGTGGCCGGGATCAAGCAGGTCAGCCTGGACCTCATCTATGGCACACCAGGGGAGACCCGCGATGACTTGGCTGCCTCCCTGGAGGCGGTACTCGTTGCCGGGGTCGATCACGTGTCGGCCTACGCCTTGGTCGTTGAGCCAGGCACCGCGCTGGCCCGCCGGGTGGCTCACGGTGAGTTGCCGGCGCCGGACGACGATGTGCTCGCCGAGCGTTACGAGCAGCTCGACACGGCACTGGTGGCGGCCGGACTGCACTGGTACGAGGTGTCCAACTGGGCCATCGGCACCGAATCCCGGTGCCGGCACAACATGGGCTATTGGGGCGGCGGAAACTGGTGGGGCGCCGGGCCGGGGGCGCATTCGCATGTCGGTGGGGTGCGGTGGTGGAACGTCAAGCACCCGGCGCGCTACGCCGCTGCGCTGACCTCGGGTCGCTCCCCGGCGACGGGCCGGGAGGTGCTCAGCGTAGGGGAACGGCACACCGAGCGGGTGATGCTCGGGCTGCGACTGGCCGACGGCCTGCCGCTGGCCGAGCTGGACGCGCCGGAGCGCGCCGCTGCCAAGCGCGCGGAGCACGACGGTCTGCTCACCACCGAGCCCGGCGACCGGCTGGTACTCACTTGCCGCGGCCGGCTACTCGCCGACGCGGTAGTCCGCGCGCTGCTTGCGCCCTGACGCTTCGATCCCGAACCACATTCAGGGCCTGCTGATGCAGCCGCTTACGGGTGGTCGGGTCGGTAGAACAGCTCTAGCTGGATCTCGTCGGGATCCCGCAGGCACAGCACAGCCCCGTACTCCTCTTCCGCGATCGGCGAATGTCGTACGCCCAGTTCGACCAGACGCTCCCGCCACGCGTCGAGCTCGTGGCGGCTGTCGACCCGGAAGCCGACATGGTCCAACCCGGTCCGCGGGTGGTCGAAGGGCTCGCCGGCGTTGTTCGAATGTTGCTGCAGTGGTCCGCGTCATGCCGCAGACGGGCGCTGCCGTACCCGGCGACGCCTTCACATCGGGCTGGTGACCGAGCAGCGGGGCGGATCAGTGGCGCAGCAGGTCTAGGTCGAGGACGCGGACGTGCAGTGCGGTGCGTTGTTGGAGGGCGGCGCGTAGGGCGCGATGTAGGCCGTCTTCCAGGAACAGCTCGCCGCCCCACTGCACGGCGTGCGGGAACAGATCACCCAACGACGTGGAGTCCTCGGACAGCAGCCGGTTCAGCTCTACCACGGTGGCGGTGGTGATCAGCTCCGCCAAGTGCACCTGGTGCGGTGGGATCTGCGCCCAGTCCTTGGTGGACAGCCCGTGGTCGGGGTAAGGGCGGCCGTCCTGGATATTCTTGAAGATCACAGCCCCCCCTACTGGCGTCCCGGCTCGGCGGGAGCACTTTAGGGTATCGGGCCACGCTGGCGGGTTTCGGCGCCCGCGCCTGGTCCGCATTAGACTCGGTAGGCAGGCCGCTACCAGCAGCGGGGGCCAGGGAGGTGACGTGAACGCAGACGACCGCCGGTTCGACGTCCTGCGCGCGATCGTCGCGGACTATGTGGCCACCCACGAGCCGGTCGCTTCCCGATCGCTGGTGGAGCGCCACAACCTCGGCGTCTCCAGCGCCACCATCCGCAACGACATGGTGGCCTTGGAGGAGGACGGCTACATCACCCAGCCGCATACCAGCGCGGGTCGGGTACCCACCGACAAGGGTTACCGGCTGTTCGTCGACCGGCTCTCGGAAGTCAAGCCGTTGTCGGCGGCTGAGCGTCGGGCAGTGCACACCTTCTTGAACGGCGCAGTGGATCTCGACGACGTGCTGCGCCGCAGCGTGCGGTTGCTGGCGCAGCTCACCCGGCAGGTGGCAGTGATCCAGTACCCCACCCTGAGCCGCTCCACGGTGCGCCACCTCGAAGTGCTTGCGGTGACCCCGGCCCGGTTGATGCTGGTACTCATCACCGACGCGGGCCGGGTGGACCAGCGACTCCTCGATCTGGGTGACGTCATCTCCGAGGATCAGGTGGCGCAGCTACGGACGTTGCTCAACCAGGCGCTGTCGGGTCGCCGGTTGGCAGATGCCTCGGTGGCGGTGGCCGACCTACCCGAGCAGACTCCGGCCGAGCTCCGGGATGCGATGACGCGGGCCTCGACGGTTCTGATCGAGACGTTGGTGGAACATCCGGAGGAGCGGCTGCTGCTGGGCGGTACCGCTAATCTGACTCGAAACGCCACTGACTTCCCGGGTTCGTTGCGTCAGGTGCTTGAAGCGCTGGAGGAGCAGGTGGTGGTGCTCAAGCTGCTGGCTGCGGCCTGTGATCCGGGCACCGTCACCGTGCGGATCGGCGAGGAGAACGAGGCCGAGGAGATGCGCAGTACGTCGTTGATCTCGATCGGCTACGCCTCTCACGGCACGGTACTGGGAGGTATGGGCGTGGTCGGACCGACCAGAATGGACTACCCGGGCACCATGGCTGCGGTGCGTGCGGTAGCCCGATACGTGGGGGAGATCCTGACCACCCGTTGAGCACCGGCGCTCACGGACATCGCACGACAGCACCGCGGCGAGGGCTGCAACAGGAGG
>DASQVB010000425.1:0-6080 GCA_035640975.1 Pseudonocardiaceae bacterium | reverse complement strand
TGTTCCCGCAGAGCAACAGCTCGGGCAACTTCCAGAAGGTCACCCAAGTCATCCCAGTCAAGATCGCGCTTCAGAACGCTGAAGGTCTCAACCTTGTTCCGGGCATGAACGTCACCGTCCATATCCACAAGCGCTGACCGGCGGCTCGAGCCGATACGCCGACCGGGTGATTCGGGCATTGTCGGCGTATCAATGGGGCGGCGCTCGGCCTCTTGGCTACCGCAGGGCCGTCTTCCTGGAGGGGAGGGAACTCCAGGAGGAAGAAGCACCACTGGCACCGCTGGGACGACTGCCAGGCGCCCCGAGTTTGTAGACGGTGGCTCTTGCTTCCGTGGGTGAGGGCCATCGTCAGCCAGGGTCCACCGTGTCTCGGCCTTGGCTGACCGGGCCGGTGCCGAGCGCGTTGTGGCCAACGGAGGCGGCTGCGGCGCGGTGCGACTGTTCCCATACGCTCACCACCAAAGCGATCATGACAACCCACGCGGCGCCCAGCGTCCAGCCGGCCATCACATCACTGGGAAAATGCACCCCCAGGTAGACCCGTGAGATCCCGACGGCGACGACCACGGACAACGTCCCGATCCACAGCAGGTCCCGGCTGATCTGACCGCGGATCACCCACCGGTTGACCATCCATGCCGACAACAACCAGACCACCGTGGTGCCGATGGTGTGCCCGGAGGGAAACGAGTAGCCGTCCTCGCCCAGCACTGCGATGGCCACCGGTGGGCGGTTTCGACTCACCAGCCCCTTCACCGTCAAATTGATCATTCCGATGCCCGCCACTCCGAACCCGGCGATCAGCAGCGGCAGCCACGACCTGCCGACCCATGCCAACGTCACACCCACCACGGTTGCCAGGATGCCCACCCCTACCGGGCTGCCCACATCGCTGATCACCTGCATCGTGGTGACCAACCAGGGCTCGCGGTGCGTGGCGAGGAACCTCAGCACCGGGCGGTCGACCACCGCGATGCCGTCACTTTCGAGCACGTTGTCCAACAACTGCCGGAAACTGAGCCCCAACGCCAGCACCATGCCCACGCCGAGCGTCAACGCCAGCCCGGTGGCCTCTCCCGGCGCCAAGCGGCGATCCAGAAAGTTCCACTGTCTCGGATAGCGCGACCGCACCCAGACCACCGCCGGTCGTTCGCCCACCCATGCAAGCCCGGCCCGGATCCGCTCCGGATGCCCCACCACCCACCGCGCGGTCAGGCCGGTCAGGACGAGCGCGCTGCCTACGAGGACCGCCAGAACGACTGCCGCCAGCTGTCCACTCAAGCTTCGTCCCTCCTCCTTGCCCGTGAGTGCCATTCGGTGCTGGGACACTGTTACCCACTCACGAGCTTGACGTACCACCGCGAGGCCGATAGACGATGACTCGTGACGGTGACCTTGTCGCGCATTTCCGACCTGCCACACGCGCTGCGCGATGGCCAGCAGTTCGCGCGGCGGCTGGATGGCCGCCAGCCGGCGGTGTTCCTAGACTACGACGGAACGCTGACGCCCATCGTGGACCGACCTGAGGACGCCGTCATCTCGGACAGCATGCGAGACGCGGTGCGCGGACTCACCGAGCGCGCGACGGTCTGCGTGGTCAGTGGTCGGGATCGGCCTCTGATCACCCGGTGGATGGGTATCGACAGTTTGGTGGTGGCCGGTAGCCACGGCTTCGACATCGGTGATCACCGGACCGGCACGATCCGCCATGATGCGGCGGTCGGTTTCGAGTCCCTGCTGTCGACCGTCACCGACCGGTTGCGCAGCGACGTGACACCAGTCTGTGGTGCGGTGGTGGAGCCCAAGCGGTTCTCGGTCGCGGTGCATTACCGACTCGTCGTCGGCCCCCAGCGGCCCTTCGTCAAAGCGGTCGTCGACACGCTGCTGGCCGACTATCCCGACCAGTTGAAAGTCACTCCCGGCAAGATGGTCTACGAGATCCAGCCGAATGTCGACTGGGACAAGGGCAAGGCTGTGCAATACCTGCGCCACGCCCTGCACGTCGACGGCGACCAGTTCGTGTCGCTGTATCTCGGTGACGACATCACCGATGAAGACGCCTTCAGGGCGCTCAAAGGGTCTTATAGGCCGGGCATTGGTGTCGTCGTTGCAGATCCCGACGAGCCGGAACAAGCTCGTCGGACCACCGCCGCAGACTTCGTGCTGTGGTCAATGGGGGAGGTGCAGCAGTTCCTGAACACATTGGCGCGCTGACCACAAGGCTCACCATCGGTGTGGACATCGGTGGTACGAAGGTCGCGGCTGGCGTCGTCGACGAGCGCGGGACGATCGTCGCTGCCACGTATCTGGACACCCCCGCCGAGGACGTGTCGCGCATCGAGGACGCGATAGCCGCCGCGGTCGGCGAGCTCGCCGGCAAGTACGACGTCGAAGCGGTCGGTATCGGTGCGGCCGGTTTCATCGACGCACAGCGCGCGACTGTGATGTTCTCCCCGCATCTCGCCTGGCGGGACGAGCCGCTGAAGGCGTCGCTGGAGCGCCGGCTGGGGATGCCCGTGGTGGTCGAAAACGATGCCAACGCCGCTGCCTGGGCAGAGGTCCGCTTCGGCGCCGGCCGCGATGCAGACCATGTGGTGACGATCACCTTGGGCACCGGGATCGGTGGCGGCATCGTGGTGAACGGGCAGCTGATGCGGGGCCAATTCGGTGCGGCTGCCGAGTTCGGGCACCTCACCGTCGTCCCGGACGGACGGCGCTGTGAATGCGGTTTGCACGGTTGCTGGGAGGAGTACGCAAGCGGCCGGGCACTCGAGCGCGAGGCTCGGGAATTGGCCCGCGTCTCGCCCGCGGTGGCGGCAGCCCTGCTGCGTCTTGCCGGTGGTCGCCCCGGGGGCATCACCGGCCGGATGGTTACCCAGGCAGCTGCGGCCGGTGATGCGGCGGCGCTGCAGTGCTTCGAGGCGATCGGGACATGGCTGGGGCGTGGCCTGGCCGGGTTGGCCGCGATCCTCGACCCCGGCTTGTTCATCATCGGGGGCGGGGTATCTGCGGCCGGCGAGGTGCTCCGCGCCCCTGCGTCGGTCGCCTTCCGCGAGCACCTCACCGGCGGCGGCCACCGCCCAGTGGCCGAGGTGCGGATCGCCGAGCTGGGTCCCGAGGCCGGCCTAGTCGGCGCCGCTGACCTGGCCCGCTGTTGGTAGCTCTTGAAGAGCTACCAACGTCACGCTACCCGGCAGGAGGGTTCGCGACCCTCCAGGAAGTCTTGCAGGTTGTCCAGCACGAGCATGCCCATTGCGGTGCGGGTCTCCAGGGTTGCGCTGCCCAGGTGCGGCAGCAGCACAGCGTTCTCCAGTTGCCGCAGCGCCTCCGGGACATCGGGTTCGCCCTCGTAGACGTCGAGCCCAGCGCCGGCGATCGTGCCCGACTGCAGCGCCTTGATCAGCGCGTCGGAATCAATGACGTCGCCACGGGCACTGTTGATCAGGAATGCGGTCGGCTTCATCCGGGCTAGCCGGGCGGCGTCCATGAGGTGGGTGTTTTCGCCACCGCCGGGCATGTGCAGGGAGACGAAGTCGGCGGCGCTCAGCAGCTCCTCCACGGTGGCCACCCGCCGGGCGCCGGGAATCCCGTGGTCGGGCTCGAAGTCGACCGGATCGTAGAAGATCACCGGCATGCCGAAGCCGAAGTGACCGCGGCGGGCCACCGCCACCCCGATGCGCCCCATCCCCACGATTCCCAGGGTCTTGCCGGTGACGTCGGCGCCCATCATGTGGGTGGGACGCCATCCGGTCCACCGTCCGGCGCGGACTTCCCGCTCGCCCTCACCGGCGCGCCGGGCCACCATCAGCAGCAGTGTCATCGCGGTGTCCGCGGTGGTGTCGGTGAGCACCCCGGGGGTGTTGGTGACCACGATTCCGGCCTTGGCCGCGGCATCGATGTCGATGTGGTTGTAGCCGACGCCGAAGTTGCCGAGGAACTTGGTCCGTAACTCACCGGCGAACAGCTCGGCCGGCAGCCGGTCGGAGACGGTCGGCAGCACGACATCGGCCTGCTCAAGCGCAGCACGCAGCCCGTCGCGCCCGAGCGCGACGTCGTCGGCGTTGAGCCGGACGTTCGAGAAGCGCCGCTGTAGCTCCTGCTCCACCGACGCCGGCCACTTGCGGGTCACCACGATCGCGGGGTCATGCACGGCGATCCTCCCTGAAAGATCAGACGGCGGCTGGAGTGAGGCCATGCTGGGCGAGCACCCGGGCCACGGTGTCGCCCATCGCCGACGGGTTCGGCGCCATCGTGACGCCCGCGGCGGTCAGGATCTCGGCCTTCTCCTGGGCGGACTCGCCGACCGCGGACACGATCGCGCCAGCATGGCCCATCTTGCGGCCCTTCGGGGCGGACAGCCCCGCGATGTAGGCGATCACCGGTTTGGTCACGTGGTCGCGCACGTAGTCGGCACCCTCGGCCTCCTGCGGGCCGCCGATCTCTCCGATCATCACGATGGCATCGGTCTGGTCGTCGGCCTCGAACAGTTCCAGGTGGTCACGGAACGAAGAGCCGTTCACCGGGTCGCCGCCGATGCCCACCGAGGTGGAGATCCCGATGCCCAACGCCTTCATCTGGGACGCGGCCTCGTAGCTCAGGGTGCCGGAGCGCCCGATCACCCCGACCCGTCCCGGCAGGTAGATGTGACCAGGCATGATGCCCACCAGTGAGCGCCCCGGGCTGATGGTGCCGGCGCAGTTGGGTCCGGTGAGCGTCATCCGCTGCTGTGCCCTGTAACGCCGCATGTAGCGCTTGACCCGCATCATGTCCTGCGTCGGGATGCCGTCGGTGATGCAGGCGCAGAACCGGATCCCGGCGTCGGCGGCCTCCATCAGAGAGTCAGCGGCGAACGGGGGTGGCACCAACACGATGGAGGCTGTTGCCCCGGTCTCGGCCACCGCGTCCTTCATGGTGTTGAAGATGGGGCGGCCCAGCACGGTTTCGCCGCCTTTGCCCGGGGTGACTCCGGCGACCACGTTGGTGCCGTAGTCGATCATCTCCTCGGCATGGAAACGCCCGATGCGGCCAGTGATGCCCTGGACCACCACGCGGGTGTGCTCGTCGATCAAGATGGCCATGACCCCAGCCTTTCAGGCGTTCGCGTCGACGGTGGCCAGCACGGCGACGGCCTTGCGGGCCGCATCGGCAAGGGTGTCCGCAGCGATGATGGGTAGCCCGGAGTCCCGCAGGATCGCCTGCCCCTCCTCGACGTGGGTGCCGGCCAGCCGCACCACGACCGGGATCTTGACGTCGATCTCTTTGAACGCGGCGACGATGCCCTGGGCGACCCAGTCACAGCGGTTGATGCCGGCGAAAATGTTGATCAGCATCGCCTCGACTTTCTCGTCCTGCAGGACCGCACGGAACGCCTTGAGTACCCGCTCGGGCGATGCTCCGCCGCCGATGTCCAGGAAGTTCGCCGGCTCACCACCCGCAACCTTGATCATGTCCATGGTGGCCATCGCCAGGCCGGCGCCATTTATCATGCAGCCGATGTTGCCGTCCAGGCCGACATAGGCCAGCCCACGGTCGGCGGCGTGGCTTTCCCTGGCGTCTTCCTGGCTGCGGTCGCGCAACTCGGAGATGTCCAGGTGCCGAAACAGCGCGTTGTCGTCAAAAGACATCTTGGCGTCCAGCGCGACCAGGCTGCCCTCGCTGGTCACGGCCAGCGGGTTGATCTCCAGCATGGTGGCGTCCAGGTCTCGGAACGCACGGTAGGCACGGCGGAACAGCCGGCTGGCCTCGGCGAGCTGCGCCGGTTGCAGACCCAGCGCGAAGGCGATCTCCCGCGCCTGAAACTCCAGAAATCCCGCCGCGGGTTCGATCGTGGTGCGCATCAGCGCTTCGGGCTTGGATGCCGCCAGCTCCTCGATCTCCACGCCGCCCTCGGCCGAGGTGATGATGCACACTCGCTCGATGCGGCGGTCCAGCACGATGCCGAAGTACAACTCGCGGGCAATGTCGGTGGCCTCCTCGACGTACACCCGGTAGATCAGCTTGCCGCGCGGGCCGGACTGCTTGGTGACCAATCGTCGGCCGAACATGCTGTTCGCGACGTCCTGCACGTCACGGTCGGAGTG
>DASQVB010000424.1:0-2373 GCA_035640975.1 Pseudonocardiaceae bacterium | reverse complement strand
GTGTCTCCAGGCTCGCCCTCCCAGTGGAGGGCGACCTGGTCACCGTGGCCGTCGGCGACGTGCCGGTCGACGCAGTTGTAGGCGACGTTGAGCTTGCCGCCGACGAACCACTTCGCGTGCGGGGCGTCTGACCAGTCGAGGACCTGCTCGAAGTCGGTGTGCCAGTGCAGCCGGCGAGCCTGCTTAGCCCAGAAGCCGTCGCGGTCGGCATCCGCTTCGTCATAGAGCGCAGCAGTGGCGTTCGCCTGCGCGGCGAACTCCTCGCTCGGAGGAAACGCGCGGGTCTCGCTGAGTAGGTTGTCGAGTCCTTGGCCGGAGTCGCCCATCGTGCTGCCGACCTCCTCGTCGCCTTTATCACGGTCCACCGACGACGGTAATCGCCGCCCCGTCTCGGGGCCACCGCACCGATGAGGCGGCAGTGGAGCATCCTGCTGGCCAATGATCGGCGCACCAGCTGCCGTGACCTGGCCTCTGCCGGTGCGAGACTGCTGGAGTGCCCGCTGATCCGTTGGACCCGCTGATGGACCTGCCCGGCGTTGCGCAGGCCGTCGCGCGCGCCCGCGACGCGGTGGCCAGGGTGCACCGGCATCCGGCTAACCGGCGCGGCTGGCCCATCACCGCGGCTGAGGCGTCGGTACGGGGTGCTCGGGCCTCGGCCGCGCTGGACGGCGGCAGCGCCGCGTTGCCTCCCGACGGGTCGGTGGACGACCCGGTACTGGCCGGCGCCCTGAGGGTGGCGCAGGCTCTGGGTGGGCTGCTGGGCGCGTGGCAGCGGGCTCCGTTGCAGGCCTTGGCCCGGCTGCACGTGCTCGCCGCGGCAGACCTGTCGCCTGGGTCGCAGCTGGGCAGGCCACGCTCGTCGCCTGAGATCACCGTGCGCCTCGACGGACTGGCCCAGCTGCTCGTCGGGGACAGTCAGGTGGCTGCGCCGGTGCGCGCCGCGGTGGTGCACGGTGAACTACTGGCGCTGGCGCCTTTCGCGCAGGGTAATGGCGTGGTCGCCCGGGCCGCGGCCCGGCTTACCGTGGTGGCCAGCGGGCTGGATCCCAAGGGACTGGTGGTGCCCGAAGTGGCTCATCTGCGCCACGAATCGGAGTACCGGGCGGCGGCGGCCGGCTTCGCGGGTGGCCGCGCTGACGCGGTCGGCCAGTGGATTGTGCACTGCTGCACCGCTTTGGTAGCGGGGGCCCGGGAAGCCACGTCAATCGCCGAGGCGGTCACTCACCATAGCTAATTGAGACGACGGTGTCGCTCGACCCGCTCACGGGTTCGAGCAACACCGCCGTCCGCACGGATTACCGGGGTACCAAGCGTGCAACTCGTGTCGTACTTACGGGGTCTAGGCGCCCGGTGCCCCACTGGACCCGGTACGCAAACCCTTGACGACAAGCCTCCCGCGGCGCGCTGCGCGTGGGTGCCTGGCATCCGTGCGCGGAGCCCTGGTCGGGGTGGACGGTACTTCTCTGCTGCACCGCCCCTGGCCTTGCAGGGGTCCGTGCAGTCATGTCTACGCCGTGACGCCGGGCACAGCAAGGGGCCCGATCAGGTACAAGAATTCGACTACTCAGCGTTCTAAAGCTCAGCGCCAGTCACTCGCATGGTGTAGCAAGAGCCCGTTAAGCGGAACCGGCTCACCGCTGACGTCGGCGGCGTCCATACCACGCTACGCCGGCAGCGGCAACGGCCCCCAGTCCCACCGCGGCAGCGATCTGAGTACCGGAGGGGGCCGGGATCCGGCTCCGCAGCGACACCGGGTCGGAGAAGGCGAGCACCGGCCAGCCTCGCTGCAGAGCTTCCCGGCGCAGCGCCCGATCCGGATTCACCGCTGTTGGATGGCCGACCGCCTCCAATAGCGGCAGGTCAGTGATCGAGTCGGAGTAGGCGTGGCTCTGTTGCAGGTCGTAGCCATGCTGCTCGGCCAGCTCCCGAGCGGCGAGCGCCTTGTTCTCCCCTGCACAGTAGAACTCCACGTCGCCGGTGTACCGGCCGTCATGGGCGACCATGCGGGTGGCCACGGTGTGTGTCGCGCCGATCATCTCAGCGATCGGTTGCACGACCTCCGCGCCGGAAGCGGACACCACGACGATGTCGTGACCGCGTTCGCGGTGCGAGGCGATCAGCTTGGTCGCCTCGGCGTAGACCAGCGGGTCCACGATGTCATGCAAGGTCTCCTCGACGATTGCCGTCACCTGGGCGATGTCCCAGCCCGCGCACTGGGCGGTGATGCGGGCACGCATCCGCTCCATCTGCTCGGTGTCGGCTCCAGCCAGCAGGAACATGAACTGGGCGTAGCTGCTCTTGAGCACCGCGCGCCGGTTGATCAGGCCTTCTTGGAAGAAAGGCCGGGAGAAGGCGAACGCACTGTTTTTCGCG
>DASQVB010000423.1:0-2740 GCA_035640975.1 Pseudonocardiaceae bacterium | reverse complement strand
CCGACGTCATGCGTTGGATGGACGATGGCTATGCCCAGCCGCTGGCCCAAAGTCAAGAAGCGGATGGAGGAACGGCTACGCAATGCTTACGGTGCCGTGATCTTCGGGATCGAGGTGCTCACTGACACACAGCTCATCGACCTGGTCCGATTGCGCGACGCCGAGCCGGAGACAGGGTGCGCCGATCTCGATATCTACCTCGGTGGGAAGAAAACTGGGGACGCGGCTACGCCATCGACGCGATGCGAACGATTTGCCGCTACAGTTTCGACAAGATGCGACTACACAAGATGACGCTGAGCGTCGTCACCGAGAATCACGCCGCTCACCACGTCTACCAGAAGGTCGGCTTCGTCGACGAAGGCAGGCTGCGTCAGGTCTTCCGACGCGATGGTCAGTGGTACGATATGTTCAGGCACTCGTGTTTTTCTGGTGTGTGGGTCCCTTTTCCTCGTGCTACGGAAGTTGAGTCGCTTCGCATCGGCTTGCCAGGGGACGGTGTCCGCTCGTAGCCGGTGACGTCTCTTCGATTCCTAGCATGAGTCCGCATTAGTGTGCGTAGTCATCCGGGCAGAACGCCAGCGGACGAGCCAATGGAGCTTCAGTACCACGAGTGTGTCGCTGGCCCGGACCGCCGCGAGCGCGTGGTCGAGTCCGGGCGTTTGCGGTTCGTATCGGTCAGGCCGTGGTCGAAGTAGATACGGTTCTCATGACACCCCAGCTCGTCTTAGTCGTTGGCGTGGGGCGGTGAGTTCTTGAGCGTTGGTGGAGCAGCAGATGTAACCGATCAGGGTGCCGGACATGATCGGGGACTGTTGCGTGGGTGGGGAGCAAGATCCGGCAGGCTTGATCGATGCGTCGTCGCCCTGCGGGTGCCGAACTGGTTATCCATGACCGTGACCTGCAGTGTTCCGGGGTGGTGACCGTCGGCATGATCGCAGGCCGTGGCAGTTCGACTGCTCTATCTCGTCTTCCGACAGGTCATGGCTTGGTTCGGGCTCCTGGCCCGTAGCTCACGATCGAAGAACGTGGAGATTTTGGTGCTGCGGCATGAGGTGGCCGTGTTGCGTCGCCAGGTCCGCCGCCCACGCCTGTCGTGGGCGGACCGCGCGGTGTTCGCAGCGCTGACCCGGTTGCTGTCCCAGGCCGCGTGCTTGCAGCGGATCGTCACCCCTGCCACGATCTTGCGGTGGCACCGAGACCTGATCAAGCAACGCTGGACGCAGCCTCGACGCCGCCACACCGGCGGCCGTTGCACAGCGCCTGAGCTGCGTCGGTTGGTGCTGCGGCTAGCGACGGAGAATGCGACCTGGGGGTACCGGCGGATCCACGGTGAACTTGCTGGCCTGGGCTACCGGCTTGCGCCCAGCACCGTGTGGTC
This sequence comes from Pseudonocardiaceae bacterium, assembly GCA_035640975.1. GTDB lineage: Bacteria > Actinomycetota > Actinomycetes > Mycobacteriales > Pseudonocardiaceae. The sequence continues at coordinate 1,359 of DASQVB010000423.1, read as the reverse complement.
GATCCTGAAACGAGCCGGCCTCGATCCCGCCCCGCGCCGCGACGGGCCCAGCTGGCGACAATTCCTGCGCGCCCAAGCACACGGCATTCTCGCCACAGACTTCTTTTGCGTCGACACGCTGCTGGGGCACCGACTCTATGTTCTGTTCGTCGTCGAGCACGCCACCCGCCGCGTGCACCTGCTGGGCATCACCGCGAACCCGACCGGAGCCTGGGTCACCCAGCAGGCCCGCAACCTGCTGATGGACCTCGGCGACCGCGCGGCTGGGTTCAGGTTCTTCATCCGGGATCGCGACAGCAAGTTCACCGCCATTTTCGATGCCGTGTTCGCCAGCGAGGCCATCCGCGTCCTACGCACACCGGTGCAGGCACCCCGCGCGAACGCAATCGCCGAACGATGGATCGGCACCGTGCGCCGCGAGCTGCTGGATCGGATGCTGATCCTCAACCAGTGTCAGCTTGCGACGGTGCTGGCCGAGTACGTGGCGCACTTCAACGCCCATCGGCCTCACCGAACACTGGACCAGGCAGCGCCGCTCCAACCGCTTCCACCCCCGGCGTCGCCTTCCCCGCTTCGCGTCCGACGCCGCGATCGGCTTGGTGGATTGATCCACGAATATTCCCAGGTCGCATGAGGTGGATGACCAGTTCGGCACCCACACTGGTCTCCCTCGGTGCATACCGGCTGCTCGCCGCGGAAATCCTCAGCGGCCGCCGAGTGAGTATCCGCATCGAAACCACCACGCTGATGTTCTTCGACCCCGACACCCGCGAGCTACTGCGCGCCCGACCCAACCCGCTGAGCTACGACCAAGCCCGCAAACTCCGAGGCGCACGCCCCGCCGGCCCACCACCCCGGCCCTCACTCGAGCCGGTCACCGTGCAACGCCGGCCCTCGGCCACCGGGGTCATTCTGGTCGCCGGCCAAAAACTGGCGCTCGGCCGCACCCATGCCCACACCGGGGTCACCGTCCACGTCGCCGAGCACACCATGACCGTCGAGTTCCCCGACGGTGCCCAGCGCACCTTCACCGCACCACCACTGAGCCCATCCGCCGCTGGAAGGCCCACCGACCCCGCACACCCCACACCGATGACCAACCGGCCGCGGGCACATGACCCGCCTGTCACCACCGCCCAAGCGGCGCAGTCTGCGGGCCGGCCCCTTCAGCCTCCAGGGTGCTGCGCATCGCGGACGCAGCCGCAGTGGCAGCAGTTCTTCGGCTGCTCTGTTGTGTTGGCTGGGAGCGAACCGGTCGGCGGGGTAGTCCATGTCCAGGGCTTGGTGGGGGCGGTCGCAGTTGTAGCCGGTGACCCAGGTGTCCACCGCGGCCTGAGCGGCTAATACATTGTCGAAGGG
>DASQVB010000422.1:0-2032 GCA_035640975.1 Pseudonocardiaceae bacterium | reverse complement strand
ATAAAGGCGGGGTACGTCTCCGGATGAGGCGGCCGAGTTTCTGGTGATGGGTCCGCCTCGGTCTTGGACTGGCAGAAGAAATACCGTGCGGGTGAACTGGCGGCATTGTCAACACGGTTGCGTCGGGGTGTCCGACAGCGTTGTCGGACAAGCAGATATCCCGGCTGTACTCGCTGATCGATGAGCAGGTCCGGGGTTCGATTCCCGAGGTGGTTCCACCACTCTGGCCATAGGCAAACGGTCCAGATCTTGATCCATTGTAGAGGGAGTACCCGCTATCCAGCTTCGTCCTTGCAGTGGTAGGGAAGTCTTGGGCCACTTGTAACCTTGAGAGTGAGATCGTCGGCAGTCAGTGACCGCCGCGTTGTGGGCCGGCGTTCGAAGGAATAACTCCTGTCCGTGGCCATGAAAAAGTCCCCACTGGTGGCCAGGTTCCGGTCCCCGTTGTTGGCCTGAAAGTCCCCAGTCCTCGCGTGTCGGGTCCAGGGTGAGTGGTCCTGCGCGGTGACGGTGGTGGATGCGAATCCATGTCAGCGCACCACGCAGGGGCCTCTATTGAAGAACGCGAGGGAACGGATGGATGTGTTGGCTGCCTATCGGGAGGTGGGCACCTACCGCGGCGCCGCGGTGATCTGCGGGACGACGCACAAGACGGTGAAGCGGATCGTTGACCGGCACAATGCCAGCGGCGCCGCACCCGAGCGCAAGGAGCGGATCCACAACTACGACGACGTGCGGGAGACGGTCGCGAAGGAGGTCGACCGGACGCCCGGGAAGTTCAGCGCGAAGCGACTGCTGCCCGCGGCGAGGGCGGCGGGCTATGGGGGTTCGGCGCGGAACTTCCGTCGTCTCGTCGCTGAGGTGAAGCGCGGGTGGCGCCGTGGCCATCACCGTGGTCGCCGGCCGGCGGTGTGGACGCCCAGCGACACGCTGGTCATCGACTGGGGTGTCGAGAACGGGTTGCACGTGTTCTGCGCCGTGCTGGCGTGGTCACGGTGGCGGTTTGTGCGCTTTGCCGCCGACGAGAAAGCCGCGACGACGATGGCCTTGTTGGCCGAGTGCTTCGAAGCCCTTAGTGGTGTCCCGAAGATCGTGCTCGCCGACCGGATGGGGTGCTTGAAGTCGGCGGTGGTCGCGAACCTGGTGGTGCCGACGGCGGACTACGTCCGCTTCGCCACGCACTACGGGTTCCGGCCGGACTTCTGTCACGGCAACGACCCGGAGTCCAAGGGCATAGTGGAGAGCCTCGTCGGCTACGCGAAGCGCGATCTGATCGTCCCGGCCGAACCGTCGGTGGAGGACCTGACCGCGGCGAACGCCCAGGCTGTTGGCTGGTGCACGGAGGTCAACGGCGTCGTGCACTCGGAGATCGTGGCGGTCCCGGCCGAGCGGCTGGAGACCGAACGCGAACTGCTCGGGGCGTTGCCGTCGTTGCGGCCGGATGGGATCGGTGTCAAGCCGGTCAGCCGCAAGGTCGACAAGCTCTCGTGCGTGCGGTTGGGCTCAGCCCGCTACTCGGTCCCGAACCGGCTCATCGGCACGACCGTGCTACTGGTCGTCACCGGCAACCAAGTGCAGGTGATGGAGCCGTGCACCGGCGAGGTCGTCGCTGAGCATGCCATCGTCGCGCCGGGCGAGGTCAGCATCGTCGACGAGCATTACGGCAGTTCCCGGCCCGACAAGCCGCGGCGGGCGCCGAGGGCGAAAACCGCGACGGAGAAACGGTTCCTGGCTCTTGGCGAGGTAGCCGAGCGGTTCCTGATGGGTGCCGCGGCGGCCGGGGTCAGCAAGCTGGCCACGGAGCTGGAACAGATCCTGGTCTTGCATGCCGCGCATGGTGAAGCAGCCCTGCTCACGGCGCTGGAGCGGGCGGTGGAGTTTCGGCGCTGGCGCGCGGATGACGTGCGCTCGATCCTTGCCGCCGCCGGTGCGGCACCGCTGCCCCGACCCGCCGGGCAGGCGCTGGTCTTGACGCTGCCGGCCGTCCCGACCCGATCATTGAGCGACTACGCGATCGGCGGTGATGACCAGT
>DASQVB010000421.1:0-2368 GCA_035640975.1 Pseudonocardiaceae bacterium | reverse complement strand
CGACCCCCTCTTTCAGCTTGCCCGTGGCCTTATCAGCGGTACCCATGTCCGTCCAGCCTCCTTCATTGACTCACAGGACCGATTACCCCTATAGCGGGCGCTCGAATCAGTGCGTGTCGTGCTTCAGTGGGACATGCCGTCGATGATTCCGCCGCTGCGCTGCTCGCCCAAATCTCGTCGGAGTCAGTTGGTGCACATCGGGTCCGACTGGACCTTTTCCGGTCGGTCCGACCCTCGTCGACCGACCAGAACTAACCCACCACCCGCCGCGGCAACGACAAATCCCCACGCACGTACCCGTGCTGCGACACCACCGCCGTGGTGTGGTCATCAGTCGCGCGTTGTCTTCCCGACCGGACGCCCTTATGGCCTCGTCAAAACGCTAGATCATCTAGCCACCGGCGAAAGCGCATCCGCCGGCAAGTGTGGCGCTGGTTTGACTGACCGGTTCAAACCCGCCGATCAGCGCGGGACCCGTCTGGCGGCGAGGGGGGTCGCAGCGCCAGACGGGCCGGTAAGGACGCCTGTGACCGCAGGGCAACCGACGACGTCCCCATAACCGAGCAGCGTGGCAGGCTACAGAACGTCACGCCAACCGACCACGCAAACCGCCACCGAGGCATCCCACCCAGAGGGATCCCGAAACGGCACTGACACCACCGCCATCTCCGACGCTCCCACCACAGTCTGAGGTGATGGGCCACCTTGCTCAGCAGCAGCGAGAACATGCCCAAGCGGGAGCTTCTTCCGGGAAGTCTGGTCCAGTGTCGATCAGATCGGCCAAAGGGCCCCGTTCGTGAAGATGTTGCATCAGGACGAGTGGGGCCGCCGGTCCGCGTGGCTACAAGGAGAAGCAGAGCCTGATTGTTGTTGTTCCTGCGGTGGGTACTCCGCTAATGGCGCCGGTCAGACGGACTCCCAGATTCCCCGCTACCCGCACCCATCCACAGAAGGTTTCCACCTGTACACACCATGTTGATGGCAGCCCCACAGACCCGGCCCTACGGTGTCGCCCCGTGAGTCAGACTCCTATCTATGACCAGCTCCGTGGCGAGCGAATCAACGCTGATGTCCCGGCCACTGGAGCCGACCCGCAACCGGTTGGTCACGGTGGGAAACATCGCATTGCCGCCGATGGGCCGAGTCCGGCGACGTTCGGCCGGCCGCCAGGGCCAAGACCTAATCTCGCCGTGACCCACCGCGATCTCGGCCTGCCGCAGGCCAAGCCAACCGATCGCTCAGCTGCCGCAGCCTTCCAAACTGCAGCTCACGCGTGATCATCATCAGCGAGCCGTCAGCGGAACCGGCGACGCGTCCGCACGGGTCAATCCACACGGCGGGAACCAGGACCGCGGTGATCTTTTCTGCTCAGCCCACTTCGCTTCGGCCGATAACCAGCGGCGGGCTCCCCTGCCGCCGCCACGCCCAGTTCAATGTCGCGACAACAGCCTCGATCCATCCCGGCCGATGCTCCCGCCAAGTAGGCACCGGCCGGCGCGTAGCCAGCTTCTCTGCGGCCACACATTCCGCCTCGATTAACTCTGAGTAGGCGACAGTAACACGTTTCGTTACCGGCGACGGGGCGAGGCGCCATGGTCGGGTCTTTGGGTCTACGACCGCGTTCGCTAGCCAACGGCAGGTCTCCACCACACCAGCGCCATACCAATCCGGTACACCCCGACGAACTTGCTCATCGTGGGATCGCTCCGCCGTCTGCCAAAGTGCACCGAACTCAGCCTGCGGAACCCGCACATTGCCCGCCGGAATCCTGTTGATATCCGCAGCCGACACGTCCACGCCGTCGATCGTCACACGCTTGGGCTGACAATCCCAAGTGCAGGACCGCAAGCTTTTCCCGCTGGTAACAAACGTCGACCCGCGACCATCTCGGAATTGCAGAGTGTGGCGTCGATGCTACTTTCAGACACCACGTCCTCGACGGCACCGCACCACTCAGTCCAGTAAAGGAACGGCTTACTCGCCCTGTTCCTGATCGCTGTCGCGAGGCGTCGGTACGGTGACTTCCACCGAGTAGACGACGTGGGGCCGTCCCACAGGGCCAACGACTTGCACCGGACGTTGCGGTCGGCCAGCACGGGATGCGACTGCTACGGATCAGAGCATCGCAGCCGACCACCCGTGCCCTCCGCGTGCCCTTCATGGCGAGACCAGTGGTTCTTCGTAGCTAACCATGGATAACCGAAGCCGCTGCTCAAAGGCTCTGTCCGGGTCTGTTGCGTTGGTGGAGGGCAAGATCCCGGCAGGCTGAGGTGATGCGTCGTCGTCGTGCTCGCGTGTCAGCATCAAGATCGAGCTTTGCTGGGTACCGGTTTCCACCGGAGGTCATCCTGGTGGCGGTGCGTTGGTA
>DASQVB010000420.1:0-9661 GCA_035640975.1 Pseudonocardiaceae bacterium | reverse complement strand
GCGTGACCTTCCGACGACAGCAGCGCCTCAATGCGATCCACGGTCACCGACGTCTGTGTCACCCGCCGACCGTCTCGCATCGTCAGTGCATCCTTAGCACGGCTTGCTGGGATTCTCCTCCGACAACGATGATGGCTGCTGGTTGCCACACCGGCAGCACGCCGCCGTTCGAGGAGTCCGATGACGGAAGTGTTCACGCCCTCCGGGGTGGAGCAGGTGGTGGGGCAGCGTTACAGCGCTGGCGCCCGTGAGGTGCAGCCGGCATTGTGCTGCCCGGTCGACTACGACCTAGCATTGCTGGCGGCCATCCCGGCCGACGTGCTCGAGCGCGACTACGGCTGCGGGGATCCCAGCCGTTACCTGGTAGCGGGTGAGACCGTACTGGACCTGGGCTGCGGTGGCGGGAAGATCTGCTTCATCGCCTCCCAGGTTGTCGGTCCGACCGGCCGGGTGATCGGCGTGGATCTCAACGACGACATGCTCGCGCTGGCTCGTGGTGCCGCCCCGGCGGTGGCCGAGCGGGTTGGTTATGGCAATGTCGAATTCCGCAAGGGCCGCATCCAGGATCTCGGCCTGGACCTGGAGGCATTGGGCGGCTGGCTCGCCACGCATCCAGTCACCGACGTGGAGTCGCTGGCCGGGCTGGAGACCGAGCAACAGCGTCTGCGCACCGAGCAACCGCTGGTTGCCGCGGACTCGGTGGACGTGGTGGTCAGCACTGTGTACTCAACCTGGTAGCTCCCGAGCACAAGCAACAGTTGTTCGCCGAGACCTTCCGGGTGCTGCGGCGCGGCGGCCGGGCGGTGATCTCCGACATCGTCAGCGCGGTGGAGGTGCCTGAGCACCTGCGCGCCGACCCCGAGCTGTGGAGCGGATGTATCTCCGGTGCCTTCCAGGAGGAGGCGTTCCTGGCTGCGTTCGAACAGGCCGGCTTCTACGGCATTCACCTGGTGAAACGGGAGTCGGTGGCGTGGCAGGTGGTCGAGGGCATCGAGTTCCGAGCGGTCACCGTGGTGGCCCACAAGGGCAAGCAGGGTGAGTGTCGCGACCACGGGCAGGCAGTGATCTACCCCGGACCGTTCAAGGCTGTACTCGACGACGACGAGCACCTCTTCCTTCGCGGGGTGCCGACCGCGGTGTGCGCCAAGAGTTTCGCCATCTACGCCCGGGAGCCTTACGCGGGGCGTTTCCTGTTGCTCGAGCCGATCGAGCCGGTAGACCCGGCCACCGCACCGCCCTTCGACTGCGCTCCGCCCGCCACCGGCACCGCGCCCGGGCCGTGCCGGTGGCACGGCGTGAGATCTCGGGCCTGACCACGCCCCGCTGCCCGCCGGCGTCGAGCTGCTGTTGAGAGATGGCCACGCTCACTCCGGTTTGGGTGTGCGGCCTAGCAGGTCACGGGCCAACTCCCGGGGCGACTGACCGCCGTTGCACACCCGGCGCACCGCGTTGGCGATCGGCACCTCGACGCCGACGCGCGCGGCCAATCCCTGGATCGACGAGCAGGACTTGACGCCTTCAACCACCTGACCATGAGTGGCCTGCTGGGCCTGCTCAAGGGTTTCCCCCAATCCCAGCCGGTAGCCGAACGAGCGGTTGCGGGACAGCGGTGAGCCGCAGGTGGCCACCAGATCGCCCAGTCCGGCCAGGCCCGCGAAGGTCATTGGGTCGGCGCCCAGCGCCGCACCCAGCCGTCCCATCTCGGCCAGTCCCCTGGTGATCAACGTCGCACGAGTGTTGTCCCCGTATCCCAATCCGGCAGCCATCCCACAGGCCAATGCGATGACGTTCTTGCACGCGCCACCGAGTTCGCAGCCGATCACGTCGACATTGGTGTAAGGCCGGAAATAGTTGGTCACGCAGGCGTGCTGCACCGCAACGGCACGGTCATGGTCGATGCAGGCGACCACGCTCGCGGTGGGCTGCTCGGCGGCGATCTCCCGAGCCAGATTCGGGCCGGACACCACCACAACCTGATTGGGCGTGACCGCCGTCACTTCTATTACCACTTCGCTCATCCGCTTGAGACTGCCCAGTTCGACGCCCTTGGCCAGGCTCACCAAGGTGGCGTCGGCGGGAATGAACTTGTGCCAATCGGCCAGCTTGTCCCGAAGCGTCTGGCTTGGTACCGCGAACACCACCGCGTCTGCCTGGTCCAAAGCCTCGTCGGCGTGTTCGGTGGCCTGCAAGGACGACGGCAACCGCACCCCGGGCAGGTAGTCGGGATTGGTCTGCCGGTGCGCGACGGCGTCGGCCACCTCGGCCCGACGGGCCCAGAGCACGACATCGCGGCCGGCGTCGGCGAGCACCTTGGCGAAGGTGGTGCCCCATGAGCCCGCGCCCATCACCGCGATTCGCTGCACCGGCAGGGTCAGGACGCCTTCGCGTGCCACGCCATCCTCCTTGCGCTAATCGACCTGAGTCTTCCCTGCCACCGGATCGCAGGTCCAGCGCGGGAGGATGGGGACGTGCAGGTAGACCTGCTCGTCCCAGTGAAACCGCTCGCCGGGGCCAAGACCCGGCTGCGTGGGGTTGCCCAGGGCAGAGCCTGCGGTGGGCTCGGTGCTTGGGAGGCACATGCCCGGTTGGTTGTGGCGCTGGTCCGGGACACCCTCGCGGCAGCGAGCGGCGCGGCTGTGGTGCGCCGGGCAGTGGCGATCTGCTCCGACGAGGTGGTGCGCGCCGCCCTCGCGACGGACGGAGTGGAGGTGATTCCCGACGAGCCGGCAGCCGGCCTGAATCCGGCCCTGCGATACGGCGAGGCGGTGCTGCGGGGGGCGTATCCCGCTGCGACGGTTGGTTCCCTGCAGGGCGATCTGCCAGCGCTGCGGCCGGAGGAGCTGAACTGTGCGGTTCGCACCGGCCTGCTCACCGGCCGCCGGACCTTCTGCACCGATCGGATCGGCACCGGGACGACCCTGCTGCTCGCCCCGCCGGGTCAGCCTCTGGATCCCTGCTTTGGACCTGGCTCGGCGGCCGCGCATCGGGCAACTGGCGCTTGCGCGCTCACCGGCTACTGGCCGGGACTGCGGTGCGACGTCGACACCGCAGCCGATTTGGCGGTGGCGCGCGACCTGGGTCTGGGCCGGTTCACCCGCTCCGCGCTGTGCGGCACGTAGGCCGTCAATTCAACGCAGCCCGATCATGGGCAGCCAGGTTCGGCGGTAGGCAGCCGTCGTGACGAATTCTCTATTTCTCCATTGCACGCGAGACCCGGCACGTCACCATCGCGATCCGAGTCGGCCGTGCGGAGCCGCTGCGGTGGATGTTCACCCCGGCGGACGAGCGCTATGTGCGGAACAATGGTGGCGTGAGCACTCATGACGAGGACACCGGTGTCACGACCGCAGCGACCAGCTCGTCACCCAGTAGCTCGTCACGGGGCGGGGCTGCTCACCATGATCTCCAACCGGCTGGCCGCAGCGCCCGCTCCGGCGTTACGGCATTGACCGGGCGCGCCACACCGGCCAGTGACGGAGCCATGACACCGCTGCTACCCGCCCTACCAGCAGCGACTCCGCTGCCCTCGGTCAGCGACCTTCCCGACAACCGCTATCTCAACCGGGAACTGTCCTGGCTGGACTTCAACGCTCGGGTGCTTGCGCTCGCCGAGGATCCCAGCGAGCCGCTGCTGGAGCGGGCGAAGTTCCTGGCGATCTTCGCGTCGAATACCGACGAGTTCTATATGGTCCGGGTCGCCGGGCTCAAGCGCCGTGATGAAGCCGGCCTGTCGGTGCGGAGCGCGGACGGGTTGTCCCCCCGGGAGCAGCTGGCCCGGATCGCGATGCGCAGCCGCGAACTTGCTGAGCTGCACGCCCGAGTGTTCATCGACGAGGTGTGCCCCCAGCTTACCGAACACGGCATCACCTTCGTCACGTGGTCCGACTTGGACGACGCGCAGCAGTTACGACTGACGGGCTATTTCACAGATCAGATCTTCCCGGTCCTCACCCCATTGGCGGTGGACCACGCACACCCATTCCCCTATATCTCTGGTTTGTCGTTGAACCTGGCCGTAATGGTGCGTGACCCCGACAGTCGCATTGAGCGATTTGCCCGGGTCAAAGTGCCCAACAATGTGCCACGCCTGATCCAGGTGGGCAGCGTCCAGAGTCAGCGCGGATCGCCACGCGCCACCTTCCTACCGGTGGAAGAGCTAATCGGGGCCCATCTCAACGCGCTTTTCGCCGGCATGGATGTGCTGGACTGGCACATCTTTCGGATCACCCGCAACGCCGACTTCGAGGTCGAGGAGGACCGTGACGAGGACCTGCTGAAGGCATTGGAGCGGGAGCTGGCGCGACGCCGCTTCGGTCCACCGGTGCGCCTCGAGGTGGCTGACACAATGAGCGAACGTGTGCTGAAGGTATTGCTTCGCGAGCTCGACGTCGATCCGCACGACGTGGTAGAGGTGCCCGGTCTGCTGGACCTGTCATGCATGTGGCAGGTCTACTCGCTGCCCGCCCCGCAGTTGAAGTACGAGCCCTTCATTCCCGTGACGCACCCCGCCTTCGGTGAGGGTGAGACACCCAAAGACGTGTTCGCCACCCTGTGCGACGGTGACGTGCTGGTGCACCATCCTTACGACTCGTTCTCCACGAGTGTGCAGCGTTTCATCGAACAGGCGGCGGTGGATCCTCACGTACTGGCGATCAAACAGACGCTCTACCGAACGTCCGGGGACTCGCCGATCGTCGACGCACTCATCGATGCTGCCGAGGCGGGCAAGCAGGTCGTCGCACTGGTGGAGCTCAAAGCACGATTCGACGAGCAGGCCAACATCAGGTGGGCCAGGGCGCTGGAGCGGGCCGGGGTGCACGTGGCTTACGGCTTGGTGGGGCTCAAGACACATTGCAAGACCGCCCTGGTGGTGCGGCAGGAGGGCTCGATGATTCGCCGGTACTGCCATATCGGCACCGGCAATTACCACCCGAAGACCGCCGCGCTCTACGAAGACGTCGGATTGTTCACCGCCGAACCGGCAATCGGCGCTGATCTCACCGACTTGTTCAACTCGTTAACGGGCTACGCGCGGCAGACTCGCTACCGCAGCTTGCTGGTTGCCCCCTACGGCATCCGGCGCGGCATCGTGGAACGAATCGAGGGTGAAATCACCCGTGCTCGAGCGGGGCGCCCAGCGGGGATCCGGATTAAGGTCAACTCTCTAGTGGACGAGCAGGTGATCGATGCGCTGTACCGGGCGGCGCTGGCGGGTGTCCCCGTCGACCTGGTGGTGCGGGGCATCTGCGCGCTGATCCCCGGGCGTCGGGGACTGTCGGAGAATATTCGGGTGCGCTCGATCATGGGCCGATTCCTCGAGCACTCGCGGATCTTTCACTTCGTGGGTGCCGGCGAGCACTGGATCGGCAGCGCGGACATCATGCACCGCAACCTGGACCGCCGGGTGGAGGTGTTGGTGCGGGTGGCCAACCCGGACGTGACCGACGAACTGGATGCGATACTCGCCTCCGCTCTGGACCCGGCGACGCGATGCTGGGTATTGGAAGCGGATGGGTCCTGGAGCGCCTCCCCCAAGGACGGATCCACTGTCCGCGACCACCAGGTGCAGGAAATCCGGCGGCACCGTGGGGGTGAATGAGCTGTGCCGGGACTGATCGCCGCGGGCGCCGTGGTGTGGCAGCGCTCGCCCTCCGGCGACGTCGAAGTCGCGCTGGTGCACCGACCCCGCTACGACGACTGGTCGCTGCCCAAAGGCAAGCCGCACTCAGGCGAGACGCTGCCGCTCACCGCCGTCCGCGAGGTAGGTGAGGAGACCGGACACACCGTTGCGCTCGGTGCCAGGCTGGGCAGTACGCGTTATCTGGTGCGCTGGGGCCAAAAGGTGGCGCACTACTGGGCGGCGCGTCCCACCGGCGGCAGCTTCCGTCCCAGCGAGGAGGTGGACGAGCTGCGCTGGCTACCCCTGGTGAAGGCCGCCGACCTGCTCACGCACCGGCACGACCGGAGGCTGCTGGCCGGCCTCGACGGCGCGACGGCCATCACCAGCACCGTGCTGCTGGTCCGACACGGCGACGCGGGTGAACGGGAGGAATGGCAGGGCGACGATGACCTGCGCCCGTTGACCATGGCCGGTCAGCGGCAAGCCGAAGCCCTGCGGACGCTGCTACCACTGTTCGGAGCGGCGCGGGTCTATTCCGCACCCCCGCTGCGGTGCCGCCAGAGTGTTGATGGGCTGGCCGCTGACCTGGGGGTACCCATCATCGAGGAACCGCGGTTGGCCGAAGAGGGCTACCTGGCCGATCCCACGGGTGGCCTTGGCCGGCTGGTCGAGATCGCGGACGAAGCTGGAGGTCCGGCCGTCGTGTGCAGCCAGGGCGGAGTGATTCCCGACCTGGTCGGCAGACTCGCCGAGGACGCTGGGCTGGACCTGGCCGATGTGACCAGCCGCAAAGGGAGTTTCTGGGGGCTGTTCTTCGGCAGCGACTCTCCCGCACCGCCCGTCCTGCTAGCCGCTGACTACTACAACGACGCAGTGCACTGAGACGCCCGACCGGTTGCCCCAGTGTGACCTGCTTAGTTCTTGGTGGCGGACTTCTTGACAGCCTTCTTTTTTGCCGTGACTATCGCAGGAGCCGTCGTGGTGGTGTTTCTATCGGCCTTGGATTCCTTTTTTGCTTTCTTCGCCGCTTTGGTGGCCTTACCGGCCTTAGTGGCCTTGGTTACCTCGGCCGCCGCCTTCGGCTCTGTCTCGGTCGCCGCGACCGGTGACTCGCTGGCCGTAAGCTGCGATGCCATAGCGGCAGCCGGACGCACCACGCCTGCCCCGTTAGGGCTCACATCTACTGGTGGCAGTTTGCGTGCACCACTCACGATTTCGCGGAACAGGGTACCCGGACGGAAGGTGGGCACAGTGGCCTTCTTAATCTTCACCGACTGCCCGGTCCGTGGGTTGCGCGCCATTCGCGCCGCTCGCGCCCGCTTCTCGAAGACACCGAAGCCGGTGATGGTGACCTTGTCACCCTCGTGCACCGTCCGAACCACCACATCGACCAGTCCTGCTACCGCAGCTGCGGCGATCTTCTTGTCACCAAGGCGCTCCGCCAGGGCATCGATCAGCTGAGTCTTGTTCACTTCGGCCTCCCACAGCGTGAGCTCGGCCACCTGATCGCAGCCATCGTCGATCACCGTATGGCGAATAGCGTCCGAACACCATGAGCCACACACCCACAATGTCTCAGGCAAGACTGACCAGCGGCTATCAGCTCCTGACGGTTGCTGTCGTGGGTAGCCAGGACGGCCGCTGGGTCTCGAATGTGTCGATCGCCTCGGCGTGCCGCAGGCTCAGCGCGATGTCGTCCAATCCCTCCAACAGGCGCCAACGGGTGTACCCGTCAATGGCGAATCCCACCGTGAGGTCCTTGGCCTGCACGGTCTGCTCCATGAGATCGACAGTGACCTCCGTGCCCGGCTCGGCCTCCAGCAACTTCCAGAGCAATTCGACATCGGCCCGCTCGCACTGAGCCGCCAGCAAACCTTGTTTGCCCGCGTTTCCCCGGAAGATGTCACCGAACCGCGGCGAGATCACGACCCGGAACCCGTAGTTCATCAACGCCCAGACCGCGTGCTCACGCGACGATCCAGTGCCGAAGTCCGGCCCGGCGACCAGCACGCTGCCACAGCGGTAGGCGTCGTGATTGAGCACGAAGTCCTCGTGGGCACGCCACGCCGCGAACAGCCCGTCCTCAAAACCGGTCCGGCTGACCCTCTTGAGGTAGACCGCCGGAATGATCTGATCAGTGTCCACATCGGATCGACGCAGCGGGACGCCGACGCCGGTGTGACGTATGAAGGGTTCCATCACTGCTCCTTACTCGTATCCGGCCTGCCCCGACATGGAGCCGTATCGGGGCAAAGCGACCGCCAATAGCCCCGATACGGCTCCATGTCAGCGTCAGTCGAGGTCGACGGGTGCTGACAGGGTGCCTCGGACGGCAGTGGCGGCGGCGACCAGGGGGGAGACCAGGTGAGTGCGGCCGCCTTTGCCCTGGCGGCCCTCGAAGTTGCGGTTGGAGGTTGACGCGCAGCGCTCCCCGGCAGCGAGCTGATCGGGGTTCATTCCCAGGCACATCGAGCATCCCGCCGAGCGCCACTGAGCTCCGGCCGCAGTGAACACCTCGTGCAGGCCCTCGGCCTCAGCCTGAGCCCGCACCCGCATCGAGCCGGGAACGACCAGCATTCGCACGCCATCGCGCACCCGGCGGCCGGCGAGCACCTCTGCCGCAGCCCGCAGGTCCTCGATCCGCCCGTTGGTGCAGGACCCGAGGAACACGGTATCCACCGCGATCTCGCGCAGCGGGGTACCAGGCGTCAAGTCCATGTAGGACAGTGCCTTGAGAACTGAGAGCCGCTCGCCTTCATCGGTGATCTGCTCGGGATCGGGCACCCGCCCGGACAGCGGCAGGCCCTGACCAGGGTTGGTACCCCAGGTGACGAACGGTGTCAGAGTGTCGGCGTCGATGTGTATCTCGGCGTCGAAGGTGGCATCGTCGTCGGTGCGCAGCGAGCGCCAGCACTGCACAGCCGCGTCCCACTGTGGCCCCATGGGCGCATGCGGACGGCCGGCCAGGTAGTCGAACGTGGTGGCATCCGGGGCGATCATGCCGGCCCGGGCGCCCGCCTCGATCGACATATTGCAGACCGTCATCCGGGCTTCCATGGACAGCTGCTCGATGACGTTTCCGCGGTACTCCAGCACGTACCCTTGGCCACCGCCGGTACCGATCTGGGCGATCACGGCCAGGATGATGTCCTTGCTCGTAACGCCTTCGGGCAGGGACCCATCGCGGCTGCGCACAACCACCGACATGGTCTTGAACGGGCGCAGCGGCAGGGTTTGGGTGGCCAAGACGTGCTCCACCTCGGAGGTGCCGATACCGAACGCCAGCGCACCGAAGGCACCATGAGTGGAGGTGTGGGAGTCACCGCACACCACGGTCATCCCCGGCTGGGTGAGACCTAGCTGGGGCCCCACAACGTGCACGATGCCCTGTTCGACGTCGCCCATCGGATGCAGCCGCACGCCGAACTCCGCGCAGTTTCGGCGCAGCGTGTCCACCTGAGTGCGGGACACCTCGTCAGCGATCGGCAGCTCGATGTCCATGGTGGGAACGTTGTGATCTTCGGTTGCGATCGTCAGATCCGGCCGGCGGACCGGCCGACCCGCCAGTCGCAGCCCATCGAACGCCTGCGGGCTGGTGACCTCGTGCACCAGGTGCAGGTCGATGTAGAGCAGGTCGGGCGCCGCGTTGTCGCCGTCGCCCTCACCGTGATGTACCACGTGGGCGTCCCAGACCTTCGCTGCGAGCGTGCGTCCCATCGTCTGAGTTCCTCCGCCGGGTTTCTCATCTGCTGGACTTCCCATATCGCGGGAAGTTAGTATCGTTACGTGGGACAGCATAGCGGCATCGGCGTGCTGGACAAGGCGATGACGGTACTGCGCACGGTAGCGGCGAACCCGTGCGGTCTTGCCGAACTCTGTGCCCGCACCGGTTTACCCCGGGCCACCGCGCACCGGCTGGCGGTGGGGCTGGAAGTGCACCGGCTGTTGCGTCGCGGCAGTGACGGACGGTGGCGTCCCGGGCCCGCCCTGCACGAGTTGGGCAACGGTGCTCTCGATCCATTGCTCGACGCTGCGGCGATG